>JBBSBG010000421.1:0-3019 GCA_038251495.1 Cytophagales bacterium | reverse complement strand
GCAAGGCCACTACATACTCCAAATAATTTCTTGTCTCCTTTTACTAGTTTCTTTGCCATGGTTATTTTTTTAGAATTAACGAAGTTTATAATCTTAAGTTACAAATTGTAATTTACAATTAACAACTTGTATTGAAGCCAAGGTAATAATTCTCAAAACTTATCTGCGCTATTCGCGAATGAATTTAATCTGCGGGAAGTATATTAAGGGCATCTCTAAAAACTCCGCTTACCCTTCTCTTTTGGAGAAGGGGCAGGGGTTGAGGTAATGAGAGCAAGGATTTTTAGAGATGCCCTTAATCATCAAGTTTGCCAGTCAACACATTTACTTTAGGATTTAGTGGGTTGCCCGAAGACCTTCGGAAGGATACAACTTGTCCTGTGTGCCACAGCGCATCGGCCAATGGTCCGTTGAGGGCATTCCAAAATGGAAACTCCCGTTTGTTTGTGCCGCGCTTGAAAATCATGCTGAATTTATTCAAGTCCTTGTCGCGGCTCTTTAAAAGTTTTTCGCTGGTCTCTTTAATATTTTTGAGAGTCTGCATGCGCATTTCTTCGAATGTGAGTTCGGGAAGATTTACACTATTATCATTAGCAAGTTCATTTACACTATTTAAAAGAACTTGCGTGAGATCGAAGATGTGAGTCAGTGTTTCTCGTATAGTGCGAGCATCATTATTGGGTTTAAATATAATGTCCTCAGCGCGTAGTCCTTCAGTCGCCCAATAATAACGGAACCCTAATGCATCAACCATGCGAGCAGCTACGTTTGCTGCGGTGTATTGTTGCGGATAGGAAGGTATCTCCTTGTAAGGAAGTTCTGCCTGTTGGGCGATTGCCTGAGAGGTAATAAGAACGAGTAATAAAATCAATTTCATGGTGTAAGTTTGGATTTTTAAAATTACACTAAAAACTAAACCTATTAAACCATACTTTTCAATTTGATGCGAATCCGACTACCTTTGGCTTTTCGCAATTTGAAAATAATGGCCTGTGAAGACACAGTCCATGGAAAAGAAATCATGATGAGAAACCGATATTGGTTAGTTGCAGTCGTGGCCCTAGTTGTAATTAGCTGCACGACACCAAAAGAAAAAAAATCTGAAGTTGATGCGTTGAAGATAAATTATTCCATTCGCAGCGTTTGGCCGCACGATACAGAAGCGTTTACGCAAGGATTGGTTATTCATAAAGGACAGTTGTACGAAAGCACAGGCCAAAACGGAACTTCATGGATTGGATTAGTAGATGTGTCTACTGGTAAGTTGGATAAAAAAGTAATTCTTGATCAACGGTATTTTGGAGAAGGCATCGACATCCTTAATAATAAAGTGTACCAACTTACCTATCAAGAACACACTGGGTTTGTTTACAACCTGAAGGATTTTAAAAAAATAAAAGAATGGACCTACAAAAGTGAAGGCTGGGGACTTACCAATGATGGCACCAACATTATTATGAGTGATGGCACTAATCAACTTCATTTTTTAGACACAGCTAGTCTCGAGATTAAAAAAAGTGTTTCTGTTACCGATGAACAAGGGCCTGTAAAGAATTTAAATGAATTGGAATTTATTGATGGCTATGTATATGCCAACGTTTGGCAAACCAATTTGATTGTGAAGATTAATCCCGCCACGGGTAAAGTAGTTGGTCGGCTCGACTTAACACAATTATATAATGATGCGCGTAATGCAAATCCGCGGATGGATGTACTCAACGGCATAGCCTGGCATCCAGGTACGCAATCATTGTTAGTTACGGGAAAGCATTGGCCGCATATTTATATTTTGAAGATTGATATGGCTGCGAAAGTGGCTAAGTAATTCTTTTCATTCACTCCTCAACGTATCAACCGGATTTTCCTTCACCACCCTATATACTTGTGAAGCAACTGTAAGCAGCACCGAAATAACCATCATTGAAATGGTAACCACTAGTGGCCATTGTGGCAGCGGCATTTTATCTGGATAGACAGCCTCGTGAAGTTGTGCCATCAAGTAGTATCCTATAGCGGAGCCGATCATAAAAGCGGCTAGTACTATGATCATATATTCTTGACTCATTAGTCGAAAGATTTGTGGAATACCGGCACCAAAAATTTTGCGAATACTAAACTCTTTCATTCTTCGAGAAAGATTATACGAAATCAACCCAAACAAACCCATGCACGCCAAGGCTAGTGCAATCAGCGATATGAAATACATAATCTTACTGTCTGATTCAGTATCGTGATAAAAACTTCGGAATACCTCTTGCTGAGAATGGCCCAAGTAGGCATCGTCTGGCGCAATGGATGGCCACGATTTTTGAATCAATCCGGTTATCTGATCCAGTGTTCCAACAGTGCTCTTTACCACAAAAAAATTGTATCGATCTTCGGACACAATATTTAACAAGGCAGGCTCAAGAATTTTATCAAAGTCTTTAAAGTAGAAGTTGTAAACGACACCAATAATAAAATACGTGCCCCCATTAAAAGTTACTTGCCGATCGAGCGGATCACTCCAACCCATTTTTTTAACGAAGGCTTCATTCACAAGTACCGAAGTTTGTTTATCAGATTCGGTAGCAGCATTAAAAAGTCTCCCTTCTTTAAGGTGTATGCCCATCGTTTCGATGTAATTAAATCCAATGGGGAAACGATTAACCTGAATATCTTTTTCAGGACTTTGTACATTGGTTAGTTCATCATCATCACCTATATGACTTTCTGACCCGGCATAGGCTACAACATTTTTTTGCTGCGATACCAAATCGCGAAGTGCAAAGAATTGCTCTTTTCCATGTATGGGTACATAGGCTACATCTTGTTGTTGATATCCCCAATCTTTCTTTTTAAAATAATCCCGATTAGAAACAGAGAGCAGTGAGAAAACGATTGTAGTGAAAGAAATCACAAACTGAAGGCCAAGCATGGTTTTGCTCAACAGACTTTTTCCGCCAAACTTTTCTTTTCCTTTAAGTATACTGAGAGAATTAAAAGAAGAAACATAGAAAGATGGATAGGCGCCAGATAG
>JBBSBG010000420.1:0-3040 GCA_038251495.1 Cytophagales bacterium | reverse complement strand
TCCGTACAGCTCGGAAGTAGGCATTGATACCTTTAAGGACGAAGAAGACATTCTTCGTATAAGGGCTATTATTTATGTAGAGCGCGATTCGCAAAAAGGAATTCTGATAGGCAAAGGCGGAAGTTCATTAAAAAAAGTAGGCACCGAAGCCCGCGAAAGCATGGAGTCATTTTTTGGTAAGAAAGTCTTTTTAGAAACACATGTGAAAGTGGCCGAAAACTGGCGCAAGCAGAAGTTGAAGTTGAGGCAGTTTGGGTACCTTGGTTAACTTAAACACATAGGCAAATAGGGTTTGTTCTACGAATTTACTTTGTGCTACAAATGTCGTTTACTTAAACCATTTCCTTTAAGACCCCGGCCCCCTCCAGAGAAGAGGGATGACTGAACTTCTTAGACCGAAGCCTTAATTGGCTTCCAACAAAGCAAGCGAAACTGCGCTAAAGTAAACCGACATTGCAATGTGCTCTATGTATCTATGTGTTTAGGAAAGTCACTTAGCCTTAATTTGTTACCTTTGCGATCCGAAAAATTCCGATCATCGTAAATCATGGCAAACATAGTAGCAATAGTAGGCAGGCCAAATGTGGGAAAATCCACCTTTTTTAACCGTTTGGTTGAGCAGCGTCAGGCTATTATGGACGATATGCCGGGCGTTACCCGCGATCGTCATTACGGCTATGCCGAATGGATTGGCAAGTTTTTCACCGTTATCGACACGGGTGGTTACGTTACCGGATCATCTGATAAGTTCGAATCGCAAATAAGAAAGCAGGTAGAGCTTGCTGTTGAGGAATCGACAGTAGTAATTTTTATGGTTGACTGTAAGGATGGCCTTACCGGCTATGATATGGAGTTTGCGCAAATTATTCGCAAGTCGAAGAAGCCAGTATTGGTTGCCGCCAATAAAGCCGATACGCCAAGCAAAGCCTCAGAGGCTAATGAATTTTATGAATTGGCGATGGGTGATGTGTTTCCTATTTCCGCTGAAAATGGATCGGGCTCGGGAGAACTTCTTGATGAGTTGGTGAAATTATTTCCTGAAGTAGGAATTGAAGATCCTGACGCGGGCATACCCAAGATTGCCATTTTAGGTAGACCAAATGTTGGCAAGTCTTCTTTCTTAAATGTGTTGCTAGGCAATGAACGAAGCATTGTAACGGATGAAGCAGGTACCACACGCGATGCCATACACTCCCGTTATAAAATGTATGGCAATGATTTTATCCTGATTGACACAGCCGGAATTCGTAAGAAAAGTAAGGTAATAGAAGACGTTGAGTTCTACTCGGTATTGCGCGCACTTCGCGCATTGGAAGAAAGCGATGTTTGTATTGTAGTAATTGATGCTGAGCGTGGATTGGAATCGCAAGATGTAAATATCATTGTGCTTGCGCACAAACAAAACAAAGGCATTGTGATTATGGTAAACAAGTGGGATCTGATAGAAAAAGATACCAACACTGCCGACAAGTTTAAAAAGGAAATGCAGGAGAAACTGGCGCCTATTGATTACATTCCTTATGTGTTTGCATCGGTGCTTACCAAACAGCGCATCTTTCAGGTGATTGAAAAGGCCGTGACGGTTTATAATAATAAAACCAAGCGAGTTACTACTTCGGTACTTAACGATGCCATGCTACCGGAAATCGTTCACTACCCACCGGCTGCTACCAAAGGAAAGCACATTCAGATTAAATACATTACTCAGGTGCCAGGTCGCTCCCCTGCGTTTGCATTCTTTTGCAACCTGCCACAGTACATACAACCTTCTTATGTCAGGTTTTTAGAAAACCGAATGCGCGAAAAATTTGACTTTGAAGGAGTACCGATTCGCCTCTTCTTCAGGAAGAAATAATCTCAGCAAACGTTTGCGAATGTTGCCACCTTCGGCAACATTTATTTATCACTGGATTATTATTGTTGTAAAAGGGAAATTTTCTTACTCCACGCTTTTATTTACAACTATCCTTATACCTTTGCAACCAAGTTCAAAAAAACCTATAACTATGAAAAAAATTCTTGCATCTCTTATCGTATTTGGCTTTGCGATAGCTATGGTAGCATGTGGCGCTAAAAAAGAAGAAGCTGCTGCTGAAATGGACACCGTTACAACTATCATCGAAGAGCCAGTAATGATGGACTCAGTTGATTCTGCAATGGACACAACATCCGTTAACTAATCAATCGAAAGATTGTTCTTAAAAAGGCTTTAGATATCTAAAGCCTTTTTTATTTTGCCCCTGTTTTGACAAGCTCTTTAATCCACAAGCAACTTCATGCCCACTTACCACCCGCCTCGGTTGGGTATTGTGTTCAACTTTGGGAACAAAACTCATTTCATTTCCATCTTAGTAAAAAGCGGGTTTCCAAATCGGGTGATTTTACGTGCCGACATGGACAGACTCCACGCATCTCAGTTAATAAAGATTTGCATCCCTACGAATTTCTGATCACGTATGTGCATGAGGTGGCCCATCTTCACGTTCACCAGAAATATGGCTTTAAAGCCGAAGCCCACGGTGCGGAATGGCAAACAACTTTTCAGGAATTATTCGCGCCTATGTTAAATCTGGAAATCTTTCCTGCTGAGATTCTTACTTTGCTTCAGAAGCATATGGTTAAACCGAAGGCCTCCACCTATTCAGATACCGATTTAACAAAACTGTTGCGCAGTTATGATCCGCGGGCTGTCAATACAACGTTATTATCTGATCTCCCTGAAGGAAGTGTTTTTGATTTGAATGGACGATGGTTTAAAAAAGGGAAACTACAGCGCACTCGCGTACTTTGCTTAGAAGTAAAATCAAGACGGCAATTTCTAGTGCCTGCCGATGTGCCCGTTGGTCATGCACAGCTTTCAATTTTTTAGTTCAATCTTCTTTGAATGAGTTGCTTTACAAATTCATAGAACTTTAGTGGATGCAGAGTGCGCCACTGATTTATTTGAAGTGTGCCACCCATATTGATATAAGAATCAATTTTATACTTTCGAAACTCTTCCTGTATGAAGTCTGGGAAACTTACTGCAGCAATCCATCCC
>JBBSBG010000419.1:0-3044 GCA_038251495.1 Cytophagales bacterium | reverse complement strand
GACTCCAACCATTTGAAGGACCTATTTTTAAAAATCTATTCCCTAAAGAAAGTAGTAATCGCACAAGTGCAAGGTCATGCATTAGCGGGCGGTTGTGGTTTAGCAACAGTTTGCGATTTTGCGTTCGCGGTTCCTGAGGCCAAGTTTGGATACACCGAAGTTAAGATTGGTTTTATCCCGGCATTAGTTGCTGTTTTTCTGGTAAGAAAAATTGGTGAACAGAAAGCCCGACAACTTTTACTAACCGGTGAAATTATTAAAGCAGAGGAGGCTTTGAATCGGGGAATGATTTCGCATATAGTTAATTCCGATAATCTGCAAACTTCCGTTTACGATTTTGCGCAGCGATTGATTAGTTCAAATTCTGAACAATCAATGGAGTTGACGAAGCAACTTATATCAGAGGCACAGACTTTGCCTTTACATAATGCTCTTAACCTGGCTGCCACTATGAATGCTAAAGCTCGAAGTACAGAGGATTGCAAGAAGGGAGTTGCATCTTTTTTAAATAAGCAAGAGTTGCGATGGTGATGAAGGTGGATTGTGTGAACAGGATGCTTAACTCCGCCCTTTAGAGCGGAGAGTAAAGTAAGAAGATACAAGTCTGGGCTTTAGCCCTGAAAATATGTCGTACGTAAAAGTCATGATCCATGCGGTATGGGGAACCAAAAACAGGGAGCCCTTTCTCACTCCTGATGTGGGATTAAAAGTTATCAATCATATTAAAGAGAATACCCGCGTCAAATAGATTCATATAGATTACACAAATGGATATACCGAGCACCTGCACTGCTTATTTGGTTTAAATGCAAATATGTTCGCTTGATTGTTCTCGGTTCATGGCTAAAGCCATGGATAGACTTCCTTCCCTTAACTCCGCCCTAAAGGGCGGAGTCGTTTATCTGATTGACTGAATCTATTATCACCCTATTAAAGTGTGGTGAAAGTATTTTCTTGTTTTACTGAATTGTTAGTTTTCGTGCTTAAGTCACGGATGAGCTTTTTTAAAGTCTCTGTCACTTTATGGCGCAGTTATAACCATGGCCTTTAGGCCGTGGTAAAATCGGAGCAGAAGAAAGGGCTTTAGCCCTGAAGCATTAGACAATTAATCCTGTATTTTTGAATTGTGACTTCTCTTGAAACACTCAAACATTATTGGGGACACACGCAGTTTCGATCACCGCAGGAAGAAATCATTCAGGCGGTTTTAGAAAAGCGTGATGTACTTGCTATACTCCCCACAGGAGGTGGCAAGTCTATTTGCTTTCAGATTCCAGCATTGATGCAGGAAGGTATTTGTCTGGTGATTACGCCACTCATCGCACTGATGCAAGATCAGGTAAAGCAATTAAAGCAACGCGGCATTGCAGCGGTTGCGGTGCATGCCGGCATGCATCATCGTGAAATTGATATCACGCTTGATAACTGTGTTTATGGAGATCAAAAGTTTTTATACTTGTCACCCGAACGACTAAGAACTGATTTATTTAAAGAGCGCGTAAAGAAAATGAACGTGTGCCTGGTGGCTATTGATGAAGCGCATTGTATTTCACAGTGGGGTTACGACTTCAGGCCGCCTTACTTGCAAATAGCAGCGTTAAGAGAAGTAAAACCTGAGGTTCCTTTTATTGCCTTAACAGCTTCAGCTACAAAAATTGTTAAAGAAGATATTGCCAACAAACTCAATTTCAAAAATCCAGAATTTTTTCAAAAGAGTTTTGCGCGCGACAATCTTTCGTTTGTTGTTCGCAAGACGGAGGCAAAAGAAAAAATGTTATTGGAGGTACTTCGTAAAGTACCCGGTGCTGCCATCGTATATGTGCGGTCACGAAAGTCAACGCAGGCGATCGCTAATCTCTTAACTAAAAATGGAATCAAGGCAACGTATTATCATGCGGGCTTAACGCATCAGGAGCGCACAGCCCGACAAGAAGAGTGGATTACCAATCAAACCCGGGTAATGGTAGCGACTAATGCATTTGGCATGGGCATCGATAAACCCGATGTACGTGTGGTTGTGCATTTGGACTTGCCTGAAAACCTCGAATCTTATTATCAGGAAGCAGGTAGGGCGGGGCGCGATGGCAAGCGATCGTATGCAGCAATCATTATTCATGAAGTTGATATACAAGCACTCCAAAATAAAGTCTTGCAATCGCAACCTGAAATTGATTTCTTAAAAAAAATCTATCAGGCTTTAGCTAATTACTTTCAGGTGGCCATCGGCAGCAGCCAGGGTGAGAGTTATGATTTTAATTTGGAAGAGTTTTGTTCAAAGTTCAATTTCAAATCCACCCAAGTGTACCCGGCTTTAAAAAAACTGGAAGAGTTTGGATTGCTTGAATTCAACGAAAGTTTTTACAGGCCTTCACTTTTGCATATTGCTTATGAGAAAAAGAAACTTTATGAATTTCAGGTGGCACATGCACGCTTCGATGTGTTGATCAAAGCCATGTTACGCTTGTATGGGGGTGAGTTGTATACTGACTTTGCACCCATTTCGGAAGTACAATTAGCCAAAATGATGAAGCATTCTGTGGCAACTTTGAAAATGGAATTAGAACAACTGCATAATCTACAGGTAATCGTTTATGAGCCTGTTAATGAAAGTCCCAAAATAACTTTTGTAATGCCGCGTCAGGATGCTGAACGTTTACCAATTGAGAGAAAAGAATTTGACCGAAGGCGCGATCTTCATCTTGCCAAGATGGAAGCTATCAAAAGTTATGTGGAGCAAACGCATCGCTGCCGCATGCAGGTGATACAAGAATATTTTGATGAAGTTACTTATGAAACTTGTGGTATGTGTGATGTGTGCATTAGCAAACGCAAAACTGAAAATCTGGCGGAGCTGAAAGATTATGAACAACAGGTTCTGTATTTGCTCAAACAAAAATCCATGACGGTTGAAGAACTAGAAGCAGCGGTTGATCCTGCCGAAAAAGAATTATTTATTGAAGTAGTACGCGAAATGGTGGACGCAGCTCAGATTGCCTATGACGAGTTTTGGGTATTGAAAGTTATTAACGAATAGTTGCTTGCGG
>JBBSBG010000418.1:0-3053 GCA_038251495.1 Cytophagales bacterium | reverse complement strand
TTTTCTGATTGTGTAGAGTCCATTTTTACGTTGCGGATATAAACAACAGCACCCTTGTCATCCACTAAAATGATGGGAATGGAATTGTTTTTATTAATGATCTGCTCAGTTACAAAGAGAACATTGGTATTAAAGTCTTCGGCAATTGCATACTCCATGGCTCTTGCAAAAAGATCCACTTGTTGCTTCTCTCTTTCTTCGAGTTGTTTTACAAGAACATTGGTATAATAGATAGATCCAGCACTAATCAAAACCGATACAGCCAATATGATCCACTTCAACTTTGTGTTGTCTTGGTAAAAGTCCATGGAAGCAGGTAACTGTATTTTCTTGCTCATATAAGTATGGAATTTATGCAAATAGATTTCTAATGCATAACGATGTTAAACAAAAAAACCGGATGCACAGACCCGGTTTTTTCTATTGAGATTTTAAATTAGACTATCCCTTCATCATAAACCACTTGGCCAGCACCTTGTAGCTCACTTTGGTACCAGACATTAAAATTCCCACACGGTAAATTCTTCCTGCTATCCAAGTAGTAAACAGGAACCCGCCAATGAGTAATACCATGGATAATGCTAATTGCCAACCGGGCACGCCAAAAGCAATTCTGCCCACCATAGCAACCGGAGATGTGAATGGAATAACCGAGAGCCAAAAACTAACCGGTCCATGTGGATCTCTTAGAATAAACATGAAGAGGCCCATATAGCCAATCAATAAGGGTATGGTTACCGGAAACTGAAACTGTTGCGCTTCTTGTTGAGAATCTACGGCTGAACCAACCGCTGCAAACAAGGCACCATAGAGCAAGTAGCCACCCAGAAAATAAAAAACAAATACAAGTGCTATTTTCATTATTGGCAATTCACTCCAGTTGCCAAGCAGTTCGGTGACCTTTGAGTTTTGTTGCGCCACTGCTTCTTTCATTTCCGGATCTTTGTCCATTTGCTGTGTCACTTGCTCCATCATCTGCTTTTGAGGCATCTGAAGACCGAAGTAAGCGAGGGTGCCGGATGACAAAACAGAAATAAGAATAATCCAAATCGTGAATTGGAGCAATCCCACAGAAGCAATGCCAATGATCTTCCCTAACATGAGTTGAAAAGGTTTTACCGATGAAACAATTACCTCTACTACTTTAGATGTTTTTTCATCAATTACACCTTGCATGATTTGAATGCCGTAGATCAACACAAACATGTAAATCAGGATGCCCAAGCCGAAACCCAGTCCATATAGGATACCTGAGTTGCTGGATTTCTCTTCACCAGTTTCTGAAAGACTATATTGCTTTAGATTAACTTTTGGACGCAAGCTTTTTAGTGTCGCTTCATCGATGTTATACTCCTTTAATTTAAGATCATGAATTTGTATTTCAATGGAGTTCTCCAGATCGCCCACCTTTTCCATACTGGGATTTTCTTTGGTATAGATTGCAACGCCTTCCGGTTTGTTAATGTCTATTTTAGGAATGTATAATAAAGCAAAGTCTTCCGTTTCATTGTAAACTTTCTTTGCCTGCTCTAGTGGCATATCTAAAGGAACGAAGGTAAATCGCTTGCCACTTTGAAACTCAAACAACTTACTTTCATCAAGCACTTGCACAGTTTCTGCTCTGGCGGTTTTAGCCTCTCGAATTGCGATGTAGGCAAGTCCGCCAATGATTGCCGGAAAAATCAAAGGCACCAAAATCGTGGCAATCAAAAAAGATTTTTTCTGCACGCGATTCAGAAACTCGCGTTGCATGATTAGTAGAATTTTGTTCATGGTATAGCAGTTTTATACTTCTTGTAAATGTTTTTTCAAGGCTTCATCACCTTCACCTTTCACCAGGTCGATAAATATATCGGCCATGCTGGGCACTTTCTCCATAAAGCTGTGAACCTCTGTAATATCAATCAAGTCGCGAAGTACCTGATTGCCATTTATACCATCACTTACTTTCAGGGTAGATGAGAATAATCCTTCCTCTATTGGTATTTGCTTTATAAGATTATAGCGTTCGCTCGGAAGCCTAAAATTGTTACCTCTATGCTCCACCATAAAAGTATTTGATTTGTATTGTGCCTTAACTTTTTGTTTTGAACCTTCCAAAATTAATTTTGATTTATTGATCAAAGCAATGTGATCACAAAGCGACTCAACTGTTTCCATGCGGTGCGTGGAAAAAATAATCGTGCTGCCATTCTCTTTTAATTCCAGAATCTTTTCTGTAATCAATTGCGCATTTACCGGATCAAATCCCGAAAAGGGTTCGTCAAGAATAATCAGTTTAGGCTCGTGCATTACGGTGCTAATGAATTGCACCTTTTGCGCCATTCCTTTCGAAAGATCTTCAACCTTCTTGTGCCACCAATCTTTAATCTCAAATTTTTCAAGCCACACTTTAATTCGATCCAACGCTTGTTTGCGACTCATTCCTTTTAACTGGGCAAAGTAAAGGAGTTGTTCGCCTACCTTCATTTTTTTATACAAACCGCGCTCTTCCGGCAAATAGCCGATTATGCCCACATGTTTCTGTTGCAATTTCTCTCCAAAAATTTCAATGCTACCCTCGTCAGCATTAATAATCTGATTGATGATGCGGATTAGCGTTGTTTTGCCGGCTCCATTAGGACCTAACAATCCATAAATAGATTTTTCCGGAATGGTGATGCTCACCGAATCAAGCGCCTTATGATTCGTGTATTGCTTGGTAACATTTTTTGTAACGAGTGCATTCACTGGCCAAGAGTTTAGTGTAAAACTATTAGTACCAAAAATAGCAATAGAATTACAGCTAACCAGAGATTATGGTGCATTTCAATTTATCTTTTCATTGCGAAGGGTTTCAACCTTTCATTCTGAAAAATTAGGGTTAAAAAACCCTAGGCCATGAAATTTACTTGAAAATGATTTTCCCCATCGAAACATCCAGATCGAACACCAATGCATTTGCGCTGTTCTTCGAATAGGCCGCGTTTGCGTATTTGTTAGGGGCAATCTTTTTTAACGAACGTGAGAGATTGATGCTGCATAACCACGAATCGTTGATGGTAACAAGCACG
>JBBSBG010000417.1:0-3062 GCA_038251495.1 Cytophagales bacterium | reverse complement strand
TTAAGTAATACTTGCTATTTTGCGAACCATTAAGCCTATGTCAATGAAAAAAATCAAATTCTCCGATCACGTTCTCCCACACCTTATTGCGGTCATTGTCTTTTTATTGATAACCGTATTTTTCTTTAACCCTGTTTTCTTCGATAACAAAACTATTTCGCAGGGGGATATTGAACAATGGAGCGGCTCTTCCAAAGAGTTGCGCGATTATCGTGATCAAACAGGCGAAGAAGGCCTGTGGGCTAACTCTATGTTTTCAGGAATGCCAGCTTATCTGGTTAATTTAAAATGGAGCGATGGGGTAGTGGTGGGGATGAAGCATGTGCTTTCTGTTTTTCTTCCGCATCCTATCTCAAATATTTTTCTCGCCTTCGTCTGCTATTATATTTTATTGCTTTCGTTTCGGGTGCGACCCTGGTTTGCTATTGCAGGCGCCTTGGCGTTCGGACTTTCATCTTACATGATCATTGGTTTATCTGCCGGGCACAATGCGCGCATTGGGGCAATCGCATTTATGCCGCTGGTATTTGCGGGTATACATCTTGCCTTTTCAGGAAAACGAATTTTAGGATTTGCGGTAACTGCTGCTGGGCTTGCCCTTCACTTGCGTGAGAATCATTTGCAGATTACGTATTACCTGATGCTGATTGTGATTGGATACGGAATCATGCAACTCATTTTAGCGATTCGTGCTAAACAGGTTGGTGATTTTTTAAAGAACGTTGGAATCTTGATACCCGCGGTTGTTATTGCTTCGGGCACATTCTTCGGCCAGTTCTGGGCGATTACAGAATATACCAAGTTCTCGATTCGGGGACCTTCTGAAATTGTAACAAAGCAAAGTGCGGTTGATGCAAATGGACTTTCTAAGTCCTACGCATTTCAATATAAGTATGGAATCTGGGAACCGATGACGTTATTCATTCCAAATTTTTATGGTGGCAGCAGTTTGGATTTGTTAGCAGCCGATCAATCAAGCAATACCTTTAAGTCACTCAGCCAGGCTGGTGATAATGAAACGGCAAATCAATTGGCTAATTATGCCCGGGGTTATTGGGGGCCACAAAGTTTTACAGTGGGTGCTTATTATGCTGGGGTGCTGGTTTGCTTTCTTTTCTTTATCGGGATCGCTTTTGCAGAAAAGAAATACGTGTGGTGGCTGTTGCCATTGAGTATGCTTAGTATTATGCTTAGTTGGGGCGATGCCTTCTCTTCCTTCAATTATTTTATGTTCGATTATTTTCCCGGCTACAATAAATTTCGATCAGTCAACTTTGCATTAGTAATCATTCTTTTCGCAATGCCTTTATTGGGAATGTTGGGCTTAGAAAAATTGTTAGAGAAAGGTTGGAACAAAGAAACTCAACGTAAACTTATCTGGCCTGTCTCAATTGCGTTGGGGTTGTGCTTAGTGTTTCTAACTATTGGAGGCTTTGGAAGTTTTCTAAAACCTGAAGAAGGTCAGTTGCCTGTTTGGTTAAGATTAGCGATGCAAAAGGATCGGGTTGCTTTGCTGCGATCCGATGCCTGGCGCGCTACCTGGATGATTCTGATTTTTTGTGGAGCTATTTTCGCGTTGCTAAAAAATTACCTGAAGCCAGGGTTGATTTATCCATTGATTATAGTTCTGATATGGGCTGATCTTGCCTTGGTTGATAGTCGATACTTTTCAAAAGAAAATTATAAGCGTAAGCGCGAGAATTCCTTTGCCATTCCAAATGGTGCGGACGAAGCTATCTTAAAAGACAAAAGTTACTATCGCGTATATAATTTTGAGAGTCCGTTTACGGAAGCCCGTACTTCGTATTTCCATAACTCACTAGGTGGTTATCATGGTGCAAAAATGAGGCGCTACCAGGATTTATATGACTCTTGCATTAGTTTGGAGACCGAACAATTTTTTCAGGATGCCAAACAAGGAAGCATGCAGTTTGAGAACTACTCAAGCTTGAATATGCTTAACGCGAAATACTTTGTTTACGGACCGGATAAAGGAAATGTAATTATTAACCCTAGCGCCAATGGTGCCGCCTGGTTTGTGAAGGAAGTTATAATGGTCAATTCTCCCGCAGAAGAACTTCAGAAGATTGGAGAGATTGATACTAAGGAAGTAGCTGTGATTAATGGTCAACAGTCGACAGTCGACAGTGGACCGTTGACCATTGACAGTTTAGCAAGTATTGTATTAATTGAACATCAGCCACCGTACCTGAAATATGAATCACAATCTTCAGTAAAAAGTTTTGCGGTTTTTTCAGAAATTTATTATCCAAAAGGTTGGCATGCTTTCATTGATGGCAACGAAGTGCCTTTGCTTCGGGCAGATTATGTTCTAAGGGCTCTGGAAGTCCCTGCAGGTAAGCATACCATCGAATTTAAGTTTGAACCGAAACCGTATACGATCGGTAATAAAGTTACCATGGCATCAGGGTGGGTGCTGCTGCTAGTTGTATTAGGTTGCTTGGGTTGGACTATGAAGGAAGAGAAATAGTGTCAGTGATCAGAATTAAAAGATATCCTTTAACTCAAATTGCAATGATTTGATGGTTGGAGAAATAACTTTTCCGCTATCAGCAATAAAGAAAACAGGCACATCCATACCACCTTTTGGCGTGTAAATTTCTATTGATTTATTCCCAGGATCTACAATCCAATATTCTCCAATTCCAAATTTCAAATAACTATTTTTCTTTTGATTTCTATCGGTATAGCTGTTTGATGGTGAAATTATTTCTACTACAATATCAGCAGGGCCTTCAACACCTCGATCTGTTAGATATTCCTTATTTGAATTCGATAAATAAAGTAAATCAGGCTGAAAAACATTTTTATAATCAATGTATAAGTCAATTGGGGCATAAAATACTTCCCCAATTCCTTCAAAAACCCGATCAAAAATTCTGAATATTTTTTTTGAAACGCGCTGATGATTTGGGTGGGGTGCAGGGCTCGTAATCAATTCTCCATTAATTAGCTGACAAGGCGTTTTAATTTCACCTAGCAATAGGTAATCATCTACTGTCCATTCCTTGGTATTATCGATTGTAAGGGTTCTCATTTTG
>JBBSBG010000416.1:0-3063 GCA_038251495.1 Cytophagales bacterium | reverse complement strand
CGTGCCGGTAGCTTGGTATGCTATGAATTTGTGGCTCGAGGATTTTGCATTTAAAGTTGAAATCACCTGGATTGTATTTGCCATTGGAATAGCAAGTACTTTGGCCATTACATTTATCACTGTAGGATATCGATCACTTCGGGCAGCTATCGCTAACCCAGTAGATGCCTTGAAAAGCGAATAAAAATATTTATTGCAAAAAGCAAACATCTAAATTCCATACTCTTACCAATATGTTCTAACCTCATCGCAATACAGCTAGGTCACCGAAGGCCTTAGTTTTTACTTGTCAATTAACTTCTCAACATCTTTATTCCCTTCTAAATTATTCATCTGGTTTAAAATCCAGGGATAGCGTCTGATGACAAGTTTGGAGGCAGTTGCATACAGTATTTTTTGCGATTGGGTAAACAGGTAATTGGGATAAAATCTCGAGGATTAATTTTTGGAATTTATTTTTGGAATGATACTCTTTATTCCAAAAAGGTGGATGGAGAAAAAATCTTCTCTTGGACTTATTACAATAATTGCTACTCCACAGTAGCGTCTTTTAAAAGATCAAAAGGTCTTTACCTTCCCAAGTCCCAGTTGATTTGTACGGTTTAAATCTTGCAAATAGCTCTTCTTTATACCATTCATTCTTTCGTGTTCTTGCGATGGCTTCTTGATGTTGCTTGCTTTTGTAGGCAAATTGTTTTACTGATTCAAAGTCTTTCCATAAGCTAAATGTGGCCATTTGAACGATGGGAACTTCTCCGACTCCTTTAGTATAAATTAAGCCTTCATTTCCATCCAATGCTTCTTGCGAAGTAGGCACATACTTCCAAAATCGGAACAGCCAATTCCACTTAATAGTTGCTCTGGTAATTACAGCAATAGGTAGGTTAGGATCTAAATCAGCACCTTTCTCAAAAGGATTTTTTCCAACCCAGGTTCCACCTGCCGAAATGTTTTTCATGTATAGTGTAAATAGTTCAACCGTGTGAGCAGTGTATTGCTTTATCAAATCAGAAGAATTGAAAAATGAATGGGCAGCTCCTTCAGACTTCCAAACTTGAAGTAAGCAGTAAACCGACCAATCAGGCAAAGGATTAAAGCCTCGCCCTTTTCCACTACCCATAAGTCGATAAAACGTTAAACCGTTCACATCAGCTAGATCGTTATTCGCAAACTGCATCATTTTAAAACCCCAAGCCTTATTTCTTAGAGAAGAAAATTTAAAAAATGATATAGTTGTGATTTGTTGACTCATCTTAAATATGGCTGATGCTATAAACTTTTCAAAAGACGTTCTTTTATACTACAATTCTTTCTCAATTTAAAACACTTCAAGTCATAACTTGTTGCTCAATAATAGTAAATAAGTAAGTTTTTAATTCAGAACATGAGAGTCGTTCCAAAATCGAAATAGTACATCATGCTAATATTTAATCTCATATTTAAACCTCATTTTTTATTTGGCTGAACCAATAACTTCTCAACATCTTCATCGCCTTCTAAATTATTCATCTGTGTTAAAATCCAAGGGTAGCGTCTGGTGATATAGTTTGATGGCGGTTGCACACTATACTTTTTAGGGTTTGGTAAACAGGCAGCAATCATAGCAGCCTCGGTGCGGGTGAGTTTTTTTGCCGATTTCTTAAAATACTTCTGCGCAGCAGCCTCTATTCCAAAAATTCCTTTCCCCATTTCAGCCACGTTCAAATACATTTCTAAGATGCGCTGCTTGCCCCACACAAGTTCAATCATAAAAGTAAAGTAAACTTCCAGTACTTTGCGCAACCAACTGCGACCCTGCCATAGAAAAACATTTTTAGCAACCTGTTGACTAATGGTTGACGCTCCACGGGTGCGGCTTTTTTTACTTTCTAATGCTTTTTGAATACTCTTTAAATCAAACCCATTGTGATCGGGAAAGAGTTGATCTTCAGAAGCCATTACAGCCAACCGGATGTTGGGCGACATTTCATTAAAGGTAATGTAATCTCTTTTTATACTGCTGCCACTAATCCAACTACTGAGTTGTGTTATAGTAATAGGCGGATCAATCCACTTAAGTAAGAAGATATAAACCAATTGCCCAAAGAAAAGAATTAGGAAGAGCTTACGAATTTTTCGATAGAGTGATTTCAAGTAAACATTCACCTGCTTAAGTCTTTAATTGAGAATTGACAACGGACAATTGATAATGGTCAATTTTGATAAAATGTGAGCTGTTAAATGAGTAACGATTATCAATTTTTCATTTTCTCCCGATAGCTATCGGGATATCAATTCTTAAGCGACTTAAGAAAGGTAAGGCTCATCGGAATTTGTTCCACTGCATGTGAAGATTCATCTTCAATGAAGAAATGTTTTACGCCTAATTTTCTGGCAACTTTCATAATCGCTGCAATGCCAACATCACCAGTACCAAGCACTACGTTGGTATCATCATCTGCGTGTCCGCCTTGACCATCTGGAGTGCCGAGCCTGCGATCTTTTAAATGCATTAATGGAAATCGACCGGGGTATTTAGTTAGTAAGGCCACCGGATCTTGTCCGGGATGTTTTACCCAGAACACATCCATTTCAAAATTTACATACTTAGGATCTAATTTATTTACCATCAGATCGAATAAGGTTCCCCCTTCGTATGGTCTGAATTCGTATCCGTGAATATGATAACACAGCGAAATGCCTTGTTCCTTTAACACTTTGCCAGCGCTAGTAAAAACAGCGATTGCCTTTTCTGTATTAGCCAAAGTGAAATCATCGCCACTGTGCGGAATCCACGCGCACATCACATACTTGGCACCAAACTCCTTTGCCTTGGCAGCCACCGCGGCCGGGTCTTTCTCCAACTCCTCAAAGCCAGCGCCAATGCTGACCATTTTTAAGTTATTGGTTTTGGATAGCGCTTTAAATTCTTCCATGGTAAGATTATAGGTGCCGCCACCCTCAATTTCCTGAATGCCCCAACTTTTTATGAGTGCCAATGAGCCAGCAACATCTTTTGGGATTTCGTTGCGCAGACTATAAAGTTGAAGACCTATTTGTTGGGCAGTTGCCGAGGCGATGGTT
>JBBSBG010000415.1:0-3106 GCA_038251495.1 Cytophagales bacterium | reverse complement strand
TCTCTGTCTGTTTAAGAATAAGCACGGCATCGCCCCATGGGCCTTTGCAAAAAATTGTATTGAAAAGCATATTCCAACCAAGATGTAAACCAATGGGTAAAGCCATTGAACTGGTTTTTGAAAACGCATAAGCCCATACATACCCCATCAACCCAGTGCCAATAAAAATGTAGATCATCGCGGCAGGATTTCCAAAAGCATTGTAAGAAAACCAATGTATAGATACCGAGTGCGATAGCGGACAATAAAACTCCTTTTTTCGATCCTAACTTTTGAATTGCAATGTAGAGAAGTGCTCCTCTGAAGAGGAATTCATCAAAGAGAACAGATTTGACATCTAACCAAATGCTATTGGATAGCAATGAGTAGTCAAAAAAAGTATTGAGTTTCCAAATTGAATGGGTGAATGAAGAGTTGAGTAACTATACAAAGCGAGGCACTGATTATAAATCTAAAAATAAATTGACGTTGGCGGACTAATGCGGGGAATGGCCCTAGTGCGGCCAGACTTTGCTTTTCAACAAACCATAAGAGTGCTGCAGAAATAATAAGTTGAACGAGTATGCCTAGCATTAATTAGTTAGTAAGAAGAGTTGTTCATAGTTTAAATAGGGGTCAGACCGCTACATTCAAAAAAGTCAAGCGGTCAGACCCCTAATATTTATCAGTCGATAAAGTCAAAATAGTTCTCACGGTTTACTACTTGAAAAGATGCACTTGGATAACTTTTGGTGAAGAAGACTGGAGGCTTTGCTTTTGAGTCGCGCCACTTGAATTCAAACGCGGAAAGTTTTCCATCCTTCACTTCAATGAGGTCAATCTCTTGTTGATCGTAGGTTCGCCAGAAATATGGGATTACATTATTTTCAGAATATGCGTTTCGCTTAATCCGTTCAGCCATTAAATAATTTTCCCATAAGGCTCCTAAATCGTTTCTGCCTGCTAAAGGACTAAAGTTATTGATTAAAGCATTTCTGATTCCATTATCGACAAAATACCACTTAGATGTTTTTACTACCTCTTTTCTTAAATTAGAACTGTACCCACCAACCCGATAAATCACAAACACTTTGCTTAGTAAATCTAAATACTTTGCAACGGTATCTTTACTAATTGAAAGTTGTCTGCCAATTTCCAGTAGCGAAACCTCCTTGCCTACCTGAAAGGCAATTAGCTGAAGAAGCTCGGATAGCTTATTCGAGTTTCGTATTTGATCGTAAATTAAAATGTCTTTGAATAAGTAAGAGGCAACAAGTTCATGAAGATATTTTCTCTTCTCTGCTTCGGTTTCGAGATTAATTAACTCTGGGTAACTTCCAAACAATAGTCGCTCTTCTAAATTGCGTACTGTATCCAGATGTGTTTCTGATAAGTTCAACTCACCCTGCCAAACAGGATAAAGATGGTAATGTAATTGTCTTCCAGTAAGCGGTTCTCCAATTTGATTAGTTAAGTCGAATGAAGATGAGCCTGTTGCCAGTATTGTCAAATCTTTAAAATGATCAATTATTATTTTAAGTATTTGCCCAATGCCGTCTATCATTTGAGCCTCGTCAATAATTAGCAGGCGCGATGTACCCAACAATCTTTTATAAGACTGAATATTTTTTGAACTTAAAATTTGATGTGTCTCAGGCAAGTCGCCATTCATGCGTACCACAGGTGTTTTTAGTGTCGCTTCCAATTGGTCTAAAAGAAAAGTTTTTCCAACTCTTCGTGCGCCCGTTAAAACTATCACTTTGTTTTTACCAACTTGCTTAAGCAAGGTTTGAAACAAAGACCGAGGTAGTATATTCATCGTGCATCAGCTTTACGTATTAGCCAAATTTACGTTAATTCAGCTAATTAGAAAGCTAAATTCACGTGAATTTGGCTAATAGAGTCACTGTCCAATCACAACCCGTTTCCTTAAAGTCTTTACAGTGCCATCCAGATCGAGCACTTCGAACCAGACAACGTAATAACCTCTGCGGGCTTTGTCACCCTCGGTGCGGTCGCCATCCCAACGATAGAAACCTTCGAAGGCAAGCGTTTCGTTGTTAGCAATTTCTTTAATGGTACGACCTTGCAAGTCCACAATTTTAATCTGGGCAATTAATCCACTGCGATCGAATTTAAAATTGATTTGCGCGAAATCCTGACCCGGAACATTCGGTGAAAATATTTCGGGTACAACCTGAACGGCATTCTCATCAATAAAATTTTCAGGCCGTGCGTTGGAGTTGGCAGAGCCTGGTGTAGCAAACCCAACGGATGCATTGGCTGACTTCCAATTGGAGAGAAGATTAGGTTCGGTTAGCGAGATTCTCTCAAGCGACACACCTTCTTTATCTTTTAACAAAGCGGAATGATAATCATCTAAGTAAACAAATGAATCCATTAACAATCCTTGCGGAGAAACAAGCGCAATTGATCCGGCATCATCATTCATAGATGGAATGGTTGCCGAGATAAAATTTTTCTCTTGCGATGTGGGATAATGATTTTTTAGAATAGCAGGATCACTTGTAATAACCAGAAAAGTGCCTGGTGAAATTGTTAAATCTTCGAGTGTAACGGTTTTATTGTTGATAACAACATTGTCTGGTCGATTGGCAAGCTCCCAATTTTTTAAGTTTATAAATTTATCGGATACGTTAACGATCTCAATAAAATCAACGCCTCCTGGTCGGGGGTTAAATAAGATTTCATTAAGGAGTATATCACCTTGTTCTGCTGCTTCCGGTAATGCAAAAGTAAGTTTGCTAAAATCTGATTGAATAAAATTTCCACTACAATCGCGAAGGTTCTTCACTTCAATTGTGTAAAGTTGCCTTGGAGTAAGTGATTCCGAAAGGGTAATTCTTATTTCCCGCAAGGAAGTAGAGGTAAATTTTGGTTGAAAAATATTTTCGGTTGGAGTGATTTCAAAAATTACTGTACTTAAGTCCTTCTCTAATTTTTCATTGAAGATTAAAGTAAGTTTGTTTGTTTGAGAAGGCGTTACAGATAGCAACGCTGGCCCAGTAAGATCGGGCTTGTTAGCATTCACAGAATTTATTTTTCCAGGCGTACCGCCTTTCGCATCTTCTGAGGCCGTCCAGTTATTCTCTTCCCCGCAAGGATT
>JBBSBG010000414.1:0-3107 GCA_038251495.1 Cytophagales bacterium | reverse complement strand
TCATCCCCGTGTAGAAAAGCGCATGGAGATTTGTCGCGAAGTTTTTGAAAAGCGTTCCAATCCTATAATAGATATCGTTGCAGAAGGAGCGTCCCTTCTGGAACAATATTATTACCTGATTCATCTTACCGATTGGATTTCTTATTTTCTTGCTCGTGAAAATGGTGTAGAGGCTGAGCCCGTTGAAGCGATTGAACATTTGAAGGATGAGCTAGCAAAGATTAAGTAGCATTTTGGAATGTTTTGAATTAACTTAGTAAGATGGATTGGAAGGAAAAGATAGTATCAGATAAGGCCATTCTTGCGGAGAAACCTGTTATAAAGGGGACACGACTTTCAGTTGAATTTCCGCTTGGGTTATTTGCAAATGGATGGAACGAAGAAGCGGTTCTAAAAATTATCCTTCATCAAAGAAGTCAGATATTCTGGCAATTTTTACTTTCGCTCAGGATGAGCTTAAAGATGGGCTCATCTTTGAATCGAAGCTTTCTCAATGATAAAACTTCTCGCAGACGAGAATTTTCCGCTTGCAAGTGTAGACATCTTAGCTATTAATAACTTTGATGTGCTGAGTATAAATAAAAGTCATTTGACTTATACAGGGTTGTCAACCTTTTAGACCGCGGGCAGCAATAAAGGTTGATAACCCTGTACGAACTCGCTGAGACGATTACGGTAATCGATGAAAACTTTATCAGGCAAAAGAGATTTTGAATTCAATCATAAATAGGAAAACACAATTTATTGATCTGGGCTTACTTGATTATCAGGAAGCATTGGATTATCAGGTAAAACTGTTCCAGTCCATTCTTGATGTAAAAGCCAAGAATCGAGATCTTCCTAGCGATCAGCAATTAGAAACAAACAACTATCTTTTATTCTGCGAGCACCCTCATGTTTATACATTGGGTAAAAGTGGCGATGAGAAAAATTTTCTAATCTCTAGGGAGAATCTTCACAAAATAAACGCCACGTACCAAATGACCAATCGGGGTGGTGATATCACCTATCATGGGCCGGGGCAGATTGTTCTGTATCCCATTATTGACCTTGAAAATTTCTTCACCGACATTCATCAGTATATGCGACTGCTAGAGGAATCTGTCATTCAAACATTAGCTGAATTTGAAATCTCGGCAGGCAGAATCAAAGGGTTGACGGGAGTTTGGCTCGATTTTGACAAAGAATCTTCGGCCAGAAAAATTTGTGCTTTAGGTGTAAAAACGAGTCGCTGGGTGGCGATGCATGGTCTTGCCTTTAATGTAAACAGCAACTTAGATTACTTTAAATTTATTGTGCCTTGCGGGATTAAAGACAAAGCAGTTACATCTCTGGCAAATGAACTAGGACAATCACAGAACATAGAGTCTATTAAATCGATTCTGAAATTAAAGGTTGCCAGCCTTTTTAAAATGGAAATCGTAAATTAGTCTTACCATGGGTAGACGATACATAATCGGATTTCTGTTAATTAGTATAAGTTCACTCTTACAAACGTGCTCATCCGTTGGGTCTCAACCCATTTTAACTGTTGAAAAACATAAAGGCGTTTGTTGGGTAGCTGGCCGCGAGGAAGTAACTGAAAAGGAAATTGAGGCTCTGGTTAACTGCAACATAAACTGGATTTCTCAAACACCTTTTGGATGGCAGCGTGAGGCAAGCTCTTCTTCCATCTTTTCAAATTTTGCATCTGATAGAATTTGGTGGGGCGAATCTGATGCAGGAATAGCCAAAACAACTGAAGTTGCTTTTAAGGGTGGAGTTAAGACACTGCTTAAGCCACATCTTTGGGTGCGCAATGGTTGGCCTGGAGATATTGTGATGAAAAGTGATACCGCCTGGCAGCATTGGTTTTCTGACTATGAGAAATTTATTCTTCATTATGCTGAGCTCGCTGAAAAATGTAACATCGATATTCTATGTGTAGGTACTGAGTTGCAAAAGACAACTACCCGCGAAAAAGAATGGCGCGCGGTGATTGCTAAAGTCCGCGCAGTCTATTCCGGTAAATTAATTTATGCAGCCAATTTTCATGAGGAATATGAACATATTAAGTTTTGGGATGCACTAGATTACATTGGCGTGCAAGCCTATTTCTCATTAGCCAATAAACGCGATGCCTCTTTGGAGGAGTTGATTAGAAATTGGAAATCACCTCTTGAATCAATCGAGCGAATTCATAATAAATACAACAAACCCGTTATGTTTACTGAGATCGGTTATCGAAATGATGCGCAGGCTGCAATAGAACCCTGGAGTTGGCCTCGGAATTTAAAAGACGTACCCATTTCAAATGAAATGCAAGCGTTATGTTATCAGGCTTTTTTTCAGGCGGCCTGGAATAAAAATTGGTTAGCAGGTGTTTATTTCTGGAAATGGTTTCCGCATGGTTCTGGCCGACAAGACCAAACGGACTTTACCCCACAGGGCAAACCAGCCGAGAAAATTATGAAAACATATTTTGCACGATAAATGAAGGACGATATTATAATACCAGAAGTTAAGCATGTAACCATTGCGATAGCACGAGAAAAAAATCTTCTTAATCACGATGAATGGAAAGTTCATTTGATTAACAACAATGAGTATGCAATAGAGAATACGTTAGTGGCTAGTAAAGGCTACGGAGAAAAGGAAGGTGAGGCGCAGCGCACCTCTACCTTGCGTCATTTTTTAGAAACAGTTCCACCCAATAGTTCTGTTATGGTTGAGCCCATTGAATCAAGCTTATTCCATCTTAATAATGAATACTGGGTCAGCTATTATGTCGATAATCAGATTTATGATCGTAGATTCATTTTTGTTTCAGAATCCATTTGTGAAAAAAATCTAACCTTTATAAAGGAATTGAATCTTGAAGGAGTCTTGCATTCATAATTCTCTTTTATCAATGATCATCTTTTGTTACATTTAATAAAGCTAACATCAATATGCACCCCGATCTAAAAGACATTCTATTTCTCGACATTGAAACGGTAGGTTGCGCTGATGATTACACTAAATTAAGCGAACGACTAAAAACCCAATGGGCACGAAAGGCTAGTTTTTTTAAACGCGAAACCGAGCAAACCGATGAAGAATTATTTCACGAAAAGGCAGGAATTTAT
>JBBSBG010000413.1:0-3125 GCA_038251495.1 Cytophagales bacterium | reverse complement strand
GGCCATGGATTGACTAATCACAATCGATCTTGGGTCAGCCATCACTTGTGAGGCGTCACCACTAATTAAGGGGAACTCAAACATTTCCAGAAATTCTTCGCTCGCCCAATAGGCTTTTTTTATGAACCGGTTTTCACCTACGGTAACCAAATGATCACTACCCCAGTCAGTAACAACAGTACGCTTAATATTGCTATCAGCAGTTTTCATTGCCTCGTAAGTGGGCAACGGCACGGATGTCCAGGAGTTTATTTGTCCATTGAAGGTTGCATTTACCCATACCTGATAAAGGCGGTCGGCTTTTGGATGAAATTTATCGAAAGAGGTTTCATCGGCCACCCACAATAAAATGAGAATGCTGCAGGTGATGCCGATAGCGAGCCCGGCAATATTAATAAATGAGTAAAAACCGTTTTTGAATAGATTTCGAACGGTAATGGTCAAGTAATTTTTAAACATAGCAATGGATTATAGGAAGGATACGCTGAGTTATCGAAAAGGTTATCAGAAAGTGAAAATTATTTTCTGATAAAGCAGAGACTTCCCTCAGTTGGAAAAAGTTGCATAGTCTGCCAACTTTCTGGATTTAGAACTTAATAATTGGAGTTGCGCAAAACAGCACGTGTTGTCGGTTTGACCCGATAGCTATCGGGTTGTCGAAAACAACCTATTCAGGCTTCCGATAGACTCAGCTTGACAATCGATTTGTTTGTTTTGCGCAACTCGGTTAATAATTAGTATTTTGGAACATTAGCTGTTCCTCTTAAAATATTATCATGAAGAAGATACTTTTCCTGCTATTTTTTTGTATTTCCACTTTCAGTTTTTCACAACAATCGAAGAAACTTGCGCGGATTGATTCGGTGCTCACCTATTTGCATCAGCGGCAACTTTTTAATGGAACCGTGCTGATTGGAGAGAAGGGCAAAGTTCTTTACAGGAAAGCGTTTGGTATTGCAAACCCGCAAACGCTCGAACCCCTTACCAACAACTCTGCTTTTAATCTTGCATCTGTGTCGAAACAGTTTTACACCATGATGATTATGATTTTGAAAGAACAGGGTAAATTAAATTATGATGATCGGGTGCAAAAATATTTGTCAAGTTTTCCTTATTCCACCATCACCATTCGTCATCTCATGAATCAAACTTCAGGACTTCCGGAATATTTTGATATTGCTGCTGGCGATATGAATTTATTGGACACGCTGAACAATCAATCCATGCTTGAGTTGCTCGCTGCGAAAAAACCAGCTTTGATTTTTCAGCCCGGTGAACAATGGCAATACTGTAACACTAATTATACAATTCTTGCTTCTGTACTGGAACGGGTTTCAGCCACAACGGCCGACAAGTTTTTTCAACAACACATTGCAAGTCCTTTAAAGTTGAAGAATACTTACGTGTATCAAATCCAATTAAAATCATATCCATCATCAAGAGTTTTTGGATTACAGTTTGAAAATCAGAAACCAATACTCAACGACTTGTTGCGGTTTGATGGCATTGTGGGTGATGGAAATGTATATTCTTCGGTAGAGGATTTATATAAATGGGATCAGGCATTGTACACCGAAAAATTGGTGGAGAAATCAACCTTTCAGGAAGCAATTACTCCGGGTAAATTGAACAATGGCGAAGCTACAAAATATGGTTTTGGATGGTTTATTAATGAGCAAGGAAAAATAGTTTCTCATACTGGTGGCTGGGTTGGTTTTGGTACAATCATTATCCGATACATCGATAAAAATCAAACTATCATTGTATTAGATAACTCTTCGAATTTTCGGGCTCAAGGGTTGGTGAAAAACATTTGGGAAGAGAAGCCAATCACATTGCCGACAACTCATCTGATTACAAACGTGAAAGTGATTGATGGCACCGGACTTCCGGCATTTGCTGGCGGTGTGCGCATAGTGAATGATCGTATCATAGACATAGGCGAGCTCACCGCATTTAAAAACGAATCGGTGACCGATGGAAAAGGCTTTGTGTTGGCTCCTGGTTTTATTGACAGTCATAGTCATCACGATTGGGGGCTGTTTGAAGACCCATCTGCCATTGCTGTTACCAATCAAGGAGTAACAACTATTGTTGTAGGGCAAGATGGTGGCTCGGTACCCATCGATACAATTCGCGCGCGAATGAAATTAAATCCAATGAGTGTAAACCTTGCTACTTATACCGGGCAAGCTTGGCTTCGTGAACAGGTAATGAAAGATGATTTGAAACGAAAGGCCACTGCCGTGGAGATTGATTCGATGAAAGTAATTTTAGATCGTGAATTAGACAAAGGCTCGTTAGGTCTGGGTACAGGATTAGAATATGAAGCCGCTTTTTATAGCAATCGCGATGAAGTTGTTGAACTAGCTAAAGTAGCAGCAGCAAAAGGTGGACGCTACATCAGTCACATCCGCAGTGAGGATATGAACCTGGAAGAATCTATTGCCGAGATTATTGAAATTGGACGCGCGGCAAAAATTGCTGTGCAGATTTCTCATATTAAAATTGCGATGCGCAGCAAATGGGGTAGTTCGGCTTCCATCTTGCGTCAACTTCAACAAGCAAGACTTGAAGGAGTAAACATTACAGCTGATGTGTATCCCTATGCTATGTGGAGTTCAACACCCCGGGTACTGTTTCCGAAAAAAGATTTTGAGAATTTAGCCAGTGCCGAGTTTGCTACGCGCGAACTGTTCGATCCTGCTTCGTCTGTGGTGACTCGTTATCCGCCCAACAAAACGTACGAAGGCAAAACGGTAACTGAAATTGGAAAACTGAATAATGAAACATCTGAGCAAGCATTGCTTCGAATTATTCGTGAAACTTCTGATACGGGTAGTTCTATTGTAGCCACATCAATGAGTGAAGTTGACATCAGTAATTTTATTGATTGGGAACATTCAAACATTTGTTCCGATGGTTCTATATCCGGTCATCCGCGCGGACATGGTGCGTTTACACGCGTATTAGGAAAATATGTACGAGAGCAAAACCTGATGCCTTTGGAAACAGCTGTTTATAAGATGACCGGGCTAACCGCTGAACATGTGGGAATAAAAAATCGAGGTTTGATCGCTCGCGGCTATTATGCCGACTTGGTATTATTTGATCCTGCAACCGTG
>JBBSBG010000412.1:0-3129 GCA_038251495.1 Cytophagales bacterium | reverse complement strand
TGCTCCTACTGAAAATATCGCTTGCAATCTTCATAGCCGGAAACCTGTTTGAGATGGGGCTTCGGCTCAATCTGCATGATGCATTGAAAGGATTGAGCAACTATAAGTTTGTTGTTTACACCTTGCTCTGGGGTTTTGTGCTAAGTCCGGCTCTGGCCTACGGCATTACGCAAATTATTCCATTAGAGTATCCTTATGCGATAGGGCTTATCCTGTTAGGCATGTCACCGTGCGCTCCGTTCCTACCTATGCTGTTAAGAGAAAAAGGAGATGTTGGTTACACCGCGGCTTTTATGCTGTTGGCATCAACCGGAACGGTAATCTTTATGCCCCTGATTGTTCCCGTAATGATAAAAGGATTATCAGTAAGTGTATGGGAAATTTCAAAACCATTACTGACTATCATTTTGATTCCGTTAGTTATTGGCATGCTGACTTTGTACTATTCGAAAGCAAAGGCTGTGATCCTTCAACCCATTGTAAAGAAAGTAACGATTCTATTTGCAGCACTTACACTTGGGCTATCGGCTGTTGTATTTGCTGAAGGGTTAACCAATATTTCCGGAGGGTATGTAGTTGCAGCCTTAGTTACTTTCTTTTTCATTCTCACCACGTGTACGTATTGGTTTGGGATAGGTTTAAAACACGATCAGAAAATAGTACTAAGTACCGGCATGACCACGCGTAACCTCGGTGCTGCGGTGGCTCCGCTTTTTTCTGTTTCCAATATTGATGAGCGGACTTTGGTTATGATTGTATTGGCAGCACCTGTAATGATAATCACTGCATTGGTCTCATCAAGACTTTTCAGTAGGTCGGTCAAGAACAGAGGTCAAGAGGAAACACTAATTGCTTAAGTATTTATTTAGAACACTTCTCCTTGTTGTCAGGTCTTTCGACCTGACAGACTACTCTGATTACTTTTTCTTATTGTCGGCAAGCGTTTCCAAATTCCAGGCTTATTTAATCAGAGAAACTTAGAGTATTGAAATTGGTTACAGGAATTATTCTAAATTTATCAAAAAAGAATAGCTATGCGGTATCTAGTCCCAGCAATGTTGTTGTTAATAGTGATTGTAAGTTGTGAGCAAACCTCAACTAAGTCACTCGTTTGGTCCGATGAGTTTGAATATAGCGGCTCGCCCGACAGCACTAAATGGAATTATGATTTAGCTGATGGCTGCCCAAATGTTTGTGGTTGGGGAAACAATGAAGCTCAGTATTACACAAAGGATTTGAAAAATGTGCGCGTTGAAAATGGGATGTTGATCATTGAAGTGCACAAAGATTCGCTTGGTGGCAAAGCCTATACGTCAACCCGCATGGTAAGTAAAGGCAAAGGCGATTGGCTTTATGGCCGCATAGAAGTAAAGGCGAAACTGCCAAGTGGTAAAGGCACATGGCCTGCAATCTGGATGTTGTCGACCGATTGGAAATATGGCGGCTGGCCCGAAAGTGGTGAGATTGATATTATGGAACATGTGGGTTACGATCCGGGAGTTGTTCACGGAACAATTCATACCAAAGCTTACAATCATATTATCGGCACACAGAAAGAAGGAAAACTTATTGTGGCCGATTGCATGGATGCCTTCCATGTGTATGCTATTGATTGGAGTGAAAACAAAATGGACTTCTATATTGATAATATTATGTATTATTCAGTGCCGCGCGACCCGAACGATGATTTTAGCGGCTGGCCGTTTGATAAACGTTTTCATTTAATTTTAAACCAGGCGGTAGGTGGCAATTGGGGTGGTAAAGAAGGTATTGATGATTCGATCTGGCCACAACGAATGGAAGTTGACTATGTACGTGTTTATCAATAGTATGATATGAAAATGATTTTACTCGTTGTATTTATTTTTAATTCCATTATTTCTTTCAGTCAATTGAAAGAAGCGGATGCCGTTAATCAACTTCATAAGAAAAAGTTTGGCTGGATGATCAACAAAAAATATGATTCGCTCGATTTAGTCCTTGATCCACAAATTAAGTTCATCCACTCAAATGGCTGGATTCAATCCAAAACAGAAATGATTAACGATTTAAAGTCAGGGAAACTTAATTATACAAATATCGATGTCAGGGAATCTAGTGCACGACTTTTTAATCAAACCGTTGTGATAACTGGCAAAGGAACTTTTAAAGGCCTGATGCCTGACAAGTCTGAGTTCGATATTAACCTGCTGTATACGGAAGTTTACGTGAAGACTAAAAAGCAGTGGCGTCTGGTTTCGCGGCAAGCGACTAAAATCTGATTAACACGGTTCTCTTTCAACCTGATAAACTCCTATTGTTGAAGGTATAGCCCTCACCCAGCCAAGTTCATTTGTTAGCAAAATGACTGCTGCCGTCTCCCCAGGGAGAGGGCGAGCAGTATTTGCGTGGTCAATGCTTTTGATGAGTGAGGATTAAATTTCAGATACTGATTACATTTTTTGGCCGCGCATTTCTAAGAGCTTGTTGCGCTCATTTTGAAGTTCGCGCGAAAGTTTAGTCTGCTTATCTAACGCTTTGTGTTTGTATTCTTCATGCTCTTGCGAGATGGAATGTGCCAACAACGTTTTCTCTTTCATCCCTGCATTCACAATCTTCATTCTTGCCAAGGTAATAACAACCATCAAGGCAAGACCCGCAATAATCACTGCTGAAATAACGATAAACGCACCTTTTCCAAATGGAATACCCACTACTGAAATGTGTTTGCTATCAAAAACAATTTCTTCTACTGAAGCTTGCTGCGTTTTCAATTCATTTTGCGTTACCAGTAGTTCTTGGTTGAGTAATGATATTTTGTTATTCGATTCCAACTGTCCTGCATGCTGCTTGGCAATTGAATCTATGGTCAGTTTCCAAAACTCGTCTAATATGTATTCCTTAATTACTTTGTATTCGCCATAAGTCTGTGAGTTTGTTTTCATCACATCAAAACGTTCCTTCAAATCCAAGTTAGGATCTTCAATGGCTTTGGCGGCAGATGTTTGTGCAAATGAGGAACCAGCAGTAATAATTAGAAGGATAGAGAATATAAGTTTCATATATAGCAACATTTATTAAAAAGCTAAACTACAAATAGTATGTTTGCATACAGCATTAACGCTGCTTATTCGACAATATAGTCGATTA
>JBBSBG010000411.1:0-3133 GCA_038251495.1 Cytophagales bacterium | reverse complement strand
GGTTTTGTTAGGCAAGCCAACTATAAAAGGCACCAGAGTTTCTGTAGAACACATTGTGGGATTATTAGCTCAGGGCTGGACAGAAGTTGAAATTTTAGAGAATTTTCCCCGATTAACCGAAATCCCTTCAAGCTGTATTTGTATATATCCAAGATTGCATAAATGACGGCCTACTATTCACGCCAACTAGAAGAACGGCATAAGTTTCATCCATGAAATTTCTGGCCAATGAGAACTTTCCAATAAAAAGTATACTTTATCTAAAAGACAATTTCTTTGATGTAACCTCAACAGGAATGGATAATCCGAGTATTAAAGATTCTGAAGTAATGTCAATTGCTGTTAGAGAGAATAGAACAATTTTAACATTTGATCGGGATTACGGAGAACTAATTTTTAAGCATAATTACAAGCCTGCTAAAGGGGTGATATACTTTCGCCTTGATCGATACAAACCTGATGAGCCTGGAAAGCTTATTGAAGATTTAATTAATAGAAACGAATATAACTTTGAAAACGCGCTGACTGTAATATGATAAGCATGGGGTAAGACAAAGAGCGTATTGATTATTTTTGAAACTACCATTCCTTAACATCAAACCCAACACTCTTCATATCATCCCAAAAACCAGGGTAAGATTTATTCACCACTTCGGGACTTTCAATTTTAAGATTGATAAGGGTTGCTAGAGGTGCAAGCCCCATGGCCATGCGGTGATCATGGTAGGTGTTAATAATAATTTCATTTGAAGAGACTTTTCCAGGAGCCAGCGTCCAGCATCCGGTTTCCCCTTCAGTAAGTGTCGCTCCAATTTTTCCCAGCTCAGTTTGAAGGGCAGCAATCCGATCAGTTTCTTTTATCCGCAGACTTTCCAATCCCGTAAAGGTTCCGGTTATTCCTTTGGCTGCGCATACAGGTAAAACAGTTTGAGCCAGATCTGGGCAGTCCTTAAAATCCCAGTTTAATTCTGTCGAGGCTTCTTTTTTAGAAAGTATTAATTGATTGTTTTTAAAAGTGGATGCAACACCAAGTTTATCCATGATCTCAGCAATAACCCGATCGCCTTGAAGGGACTTTTCAGAAACATTGGGTAACGTGATGGTTGCTGTTTCTGCTAAAGCGGTAAATCCGTACCAATAACTAATCGATGACCAGTCGGCCTCAACAGTTATATCTGTTGGTTTATAAGCCGTTGGTAGAATTGTAATTTTTTGATTTGCTAAATCAATTTGGCATGTAACCCCAAACTCTGCCATTAATGAAGCTGTCATTTGAAAGTAGGGTACACTCCCCATTTTTCCCGTAAGAGAAATGATAAGACCCTTTGGTAAGGTGGGTGCAATCATCATTAATGCCGAGATGTACTGACTGCTTACATTGCCTGGAATGGTGAGCGTATTTGTTTTCTGTGTTACAAATCCTTTTGTTTCAATAGGGGGAAATCCTTCCTGCTCCTGATAGTCGATCGTAACACCAAGTTCCCGCAAGGCATCAACCAGTATTCCAATTGGGCGTTCTTTCATTCGGGCTGTTCCCGTAAGAACTTTATGGTTATTGGTAATGGCAAAGTAGGCTGTTAGAAAGCGCATAGTTGTGCCGGCATCCAATACATCGATCAATTTGTCGTTACTAGTAATCAAGCGATTCATTGTTTGTGTATCACGGGCATTTGAAAGATTGTTAACAACTGATTGGTTTCCAATTAGCGCTTTTAGTATTAACGCACGGTTGCTTATGCTCTTAGAGGAAGAAAGTTTATGAGCAGTGCCAAAGAGATTGGCATTTTTAGAAATGGATAGATAGGTCACAAGAAGAAGTTAAAAAGGCAATATAAATAGTTAAACAAAAAATCTATTAAATATAGTCACCCCTCTCCTCTGGAGGAAAATATAAAAAGGTTTAAAAAGAGAAAGATGAACTTTTCGATGGAAGAAAACCCACTAGATGCAGTCACCCCCTCTCCTCTGGAGAGGGGGAAGGGGGGTGAGGTAAAAATAATTCTTATCAGAAGATTTTTAGTGCGACTTGAAACAATTTAATTTGAATAATGGTTGAAGTAAATATGAAAACGACAAGTAAAGTTGCCATCGGTTTAGGAGTAGCAGGGGGTGCCTTGCTGGCCGCTTGGTTGTTGACTGGTGATCGCAAAGACAAAACAAAAGAGTTTGTTGCGAAAAAAGCAGTTGATTTAAAGCAGGCATTTAAGAAAGTAAAGAAAGAATTAGAGGATTCAGTAAACCTTTATGTTTAAATCGACTGATAGTAATCAAGCGATGCTTCAATTTCTTCTGCGCTAACTTCCACATCCCACAAAGCCTGACCGATTCCTTTGGTCATGGCCATCAAGATTTTATTGCCTTTATTTTTCTTATCCTGACTCATCAGATCCAAAATAGGTTTCCTTACGGCTGGTAGGGCAACTAATGGATAAATCAGTTTCAGGTAGGCCGTTATTTCGGTCAGTTCATCTTTTGATAACAAATCCTTCTTGCAGGCGATAAATGATTCGCAGTGCATGCCAATGGCAATAGCCTCGCCATGAAAAATTCGATTATCCGATTTCAGAAAATAGCTTTCCACTGCATGACCTACCGTATGGCCGAAGTTGAGAATCTTGCGCAAGCCACTTTCCTTGGGATCATTTTCTACCACCATTTTTTTGAACCCCACAGAATGTCTGATCAGAATATTCCAATCCTGATCGGCCAATGATTTTTTTCTTAGCACATCCCACATGGCTTTATCCGAGATCAGGCAATGCTTGATAATCTCCGCAAAGCCCGATCGCAATTCCCTTTCGGGAAGGGATTTTAGAAAATCGGGGCAAATGAGTGTTGTAACCGGATTACAAAACACTCCGATGTGGTTTTTAAAATTATGAAAATCGATGCCCAGCTTTCCGCCTACGCTTGCATCTACTTGCGCCAATAGCGTAGTTGGCATCAATACGAAATCAATTCCACGCTTATAAGTTGCCGCGCAAAACCCACCCAAGTCGCCCAGCACCCCACCTCCTAAAATCAGGAGTAAAGAATGACGGTCGGCTTTTAAGTTGGTCAGGCTTTCCCAAACCACCTGGCAAGTTTCAAGGTTCTTATTTTCTTCCCCTGCCGGGATAGTAATAAGTGTATG
>JBBSBG010000410.1:0-3152 GCA_038251495.1 Cytophagales bacterium | reverse complement strand
CTTAACTTCATCAATTACTTTATCGGCAAGGTTCTTAGGAACCGGAGCATAGTGTGCAAATGTCAAGGTTGCAGAAGCACGACCTGAAGTGATTGTTCTCAAATCAGTAACGTAGCCAAACAACTCAGACAAAGGAACATCCGCTTTAATAACCTGGGCACCACCGCGAGTGTCCATCCCTTTCATAATTCCTCTTCTTCTGTTCAAGTCGCCCGTTACCGAACCTGTATACTCGTCAGGAGAAATTACTTCTACGCCCATGATTGGTTCCAACAATTGTGGGCCGCACTTTCTGGCTGCTTCTCTAAAGCCAATTCTGGCCGCCAATTCAAATGAAAGTGAATCCGAATCCACATCGTGATATGATCCGTGGAACAATCTCACTTTTAGTGAATCGATTGGATAACCTGCCAACGGTCCGTTAACCATGGCTTGCTCAAAACCTTTTTGCACAGATGGAATAAATTCCCGGGGAATTACACCACCCACAATGTCGTTAACAAACTCCAAGCCTGGCTTATCTTCTGGCCCCAATACTCTTGGCCCGATTTCAAACACGATATCGGCAAACTTACCACGACCACCAGTCTGTTTCTTATATTGTTCCTTGTGCTCTATTGTCTTAGTCAATGCCTCTTTATAAGCAACCTGCGGAGCACCCTGATTAATCTCAACTTTGAATTCACGTCTCAAGCGGTCGATGATAATCTCTAAGTGCAATTCACCCATTCCGCGAAGAATAGTTTGACCAGTTTCCTGATCTGTATTTACGCGCAAGGTTGGATCTTCTTCAACCAATTTAGAGATAGCCATACCTAACTTATCGGCATCCACTTGCTTCTTAGGCTCGATAGCATAACCAATTACCGGTTCAGGGAATACCATAGATTCTAACACCACCAGACGTTTCTCATCACAAAGTGTATCACCGGTTTTGATATCCTTAAATCCTACTACGGCACCAATATCTCCTGCGGGAAGTCTTTCAACCTGATTTTGTTTGTTCGCATGCATTTGAAACACGCGCGAAATTCTTTCTTTCTGTCCGGAGCGAGTATTGTGAATGTATGAACCCGACTCTAATACACCTGAGTAAGCGCGAACGAAACAAAGACGACCTACAAATGGATCGGTTGCAATTTTAAACGCAAGACCTACAAAAGGCTCATCTACATTAGGACGAATTTCAACTTCTTCATCAGTATCTGGATTGGTACCAATGATTACATCTTTATCCATAGGTGAAGGAAGAAGTTCCATCACATAATCAAGCATAGTTTGAACTCCTTTATTTTTAAAGGAAGAACCACACACCATCGGAACAATTTTCATGTCGATGGTTGCCTTGCGCAAGGCTGTTAAAATTTCAGTTTCTGTGATTGAACTTGGATCTTCAAAGAATTTCTCAATCAAGGTTTCATCGTATTCAGCAACTGCTTCCAGCAATTTCTCGCGGTACTCAGCTGCTTCTTCAACCATGTCAGCAGGAATCGGAATTTCAGTAAAGGTCATTCCTCTGTCATCTTCGTTCCAGATGATGCCACGGTTGTTAATTAAATCAACAACACCTTTAAAGTTTTCTTCAGCACCAATGGGTAACTGCAAGGCTACTGCTTTGCTTCCCAACTTTTCTCTCACCTGCTTGCAAACCCCTAAGAAGTCTGCCCCTGAACGGTCCATCTTATTAACGAAACCAATCCGAGCAACTTTGTAGTTGTCAGCTAAGCGCCAGTTTGTTTCAGATTGAGGTTCAACACCGTCAACTGAACTAAATAAGAAAACCAATCCATCCAACACGCGAAGTGAACGGTTTACTTCAACCGTAAAATCAACGTGACCTGGTGTATCGATAATGTTAACATGATATTCGTTCTTGCGATAAGTCCAATGCACGGTTGTAGCCGCAGAGGTAATGGTGATACCACGCTCTTGCTCTTGTGCCATCCAATCCATGGTGGCTGCACCTTCGTGCACTTCACCAATCTTGTGATTCACACCTGCATAGTAAAGAATGCGCTCGGTGGTGGTTGTTTTACCAGCATCAATGTGCGCGGCAATACCTATGTTTCTGGTAAATCTTAAATCTCTTGCCATGTTAAGTAGTCCTTAGTTTTTAGTCTTGAGTCTTGAGTACTAAGGACTCATAACTCAATACTATTTTTAGAATCTGAAATGAGAAAATGCCTTGTTCGCCTCTGCCATCCGGTGTGTATCATCTTTCTTTTTGATAGCGGCACCTTCTCCTTTTGAAGCAGCGATTATCTCTGCTGCTAATTTATCCATCATGGTTTTTTCTCCACGTGCACGTGAGTAGTCAATCAGCCATTTAATAGTAAGGTTGATCTTACGCTCAGGGCGGATTTCAATCGGCACCTGAAACGTTGCACCACCCACTCTGCGGCTTTTTACTTCCACGGCTGGCATAACATTGTTCATGGCGCGCTTCCACACATCCAAGCCTGGCTCACCACCGGCTTTCTTTTCTACTTGCGCGATGGCATCATAGAAAATGTTGTAAGCAACACTTTTCTTGCCCTGTTCCATCATGTAGTTCACAAACTTGGTTACAAGCGTATCGCCAAATTTAGGATCAGGAAGTAAATATCTTTTTTTAGGTTTCGACTTTCTCATAGCTCAAATTATTTTTTTCCTTTAGCAGGAGCGCCCTTTGCAGCAGGAGCTGCGGCACCAGCCTTAGGTCTTTTAGCACCATATTTAGAGCGGCTTTGTAAGCGGCCGCTAACACCCGAAGTATCCAATGCACCACGAACAATGTGGTAACGAACACCCGGAAGATCTTTTACCCTACCACCGCGGATCAACACAATTGAGTGCTCTTGAAGATTATGACCCTCACCCGGAATGTATGCATTAACTTCTTTTTGGTTTGTTAAACGCACCCGAGCCACTTTACGCATGGCTGAATTAGGCTTTTTTGGAGTAGTTGTGTACACACGTGTACACACCCCTCTGCGCTGGGGACAAGAATCAAGGGCTGGCGACTTTGACTTAAAAGTCAATTTCTTCCGTCCTTTTCTTACAAGTTGCTGAATGGTAGGCATTTATTTTTTATTTATTAACCCTTCAAAATTAAGGACTGCAAAGGTATTTAAAGTAGAATAGGATGCAAAACCTTGATTAAAGAAATTTTG
>JBBSBG010000409.1:0-3153 GCA_038251495.1 Cytophagales bacterium | reverse complement strand
TCGCTCTATTTTTTCTGGAATTATTTTTACTCCGCCACTATTAATGATGCTATCAATGCGACCAAGTATTTGGAATCGATTCGCGTCAATAATCTCAACCAAATCATTAGTTACAATGGGTTCTGCATTTAGGTGAGGAGCATGAATAACAAGACAACCCCGATTGTCTGCTTGGATATAAATACCAGGAAGTAGATTAAAATGATTCGTTGTATCTGATCCATTTAATTTTTGAAGTGCAATGTGCGATAGCGTTTCAGTCATGCCATAGGTGGCATAAAAGGAACCTTGCATCGATTTTAAATTTTCCCGCAAAGAGTTTGACAAAGCAGCACCTCCAATTAAAACTACTTTTGTTTTACTAAGTTTTTCTTTGTGTTTAGATGCTAAGATTGCCTGAACTTGATATGGAACTAACGCTGTAAAATCAATACAGACATCTTCGGGTATGGTATCAAATGGATTGGCACTTGGCTCGACAACATACATGTTCATTCCAACTTCCAGTGATCGAACCAACATCATGATGCCTGCAACATACTTGGTATCGAGACAAACTAATGCAGTGGATTCTTTTTTTAAACCCAGGTAGGAGGTACTCAATGCTGCACTCGCCTTCAGTTGATTTCGAGTTACGCAAATTTTCTTAGGTGTTCCGGTTGAGCCGGATGTTTGTAATATGAAATCTTCCTTTCCATTTAACCATTCATGGCAAAATTTTAAGGCATTGTTTTCATTTGGCGAGAGAGAGTCCGAAAAATTCCCTTTTTCAATATCAGTTATTTGATAAGAAATCTCCTTAACGCGAAGTGTTTGCGAGTGCATGACTCAATTCTTTTTTGGACGTGGCTTTATGGATAACTCTTCGTATTCATACGTTGAATCAACAATACGATCGAATTGCAGATCCGTAAGCTCACCAATTACAATCTCAGCTGTTGTATAAATCAATGAATCATTTAACAAATGGCCTCCAATGGTTCTGCCTGTGCTATCAGCCACTGAAATATGCAAGTGTGCTCCTGAATCCGAGAAGGTGCCTACCAAGGATAAAATTTCAAAGTGACCTTTTAATAAGGTTCCATTTTCCTGATTAGCGAATCTTATGTTTACTTGTTCTAAACTCCCAACACAAGTAATTACAAAGCCTGCTTTTGAGTTACTGGCTACTTTTAGTAATTCCTTTTTTAAATCCTGATGAGGTGCTAACCTAATTGCGGTTGTTTTTGTAGCACTCCACAAGTTTGTTGATTGGGCAGGCACTTTACTCATTGTTACTGTTAATAAAAGGTAAAGTAAAATGGATTTCATCAAGGAAACTTTGGGAATTTTGAAAAGTCTGGTTCACGTTTTTCCATAAAGGCATTCTTTCCTTCTTTGGCTTCATCACTTAAGTAATATAGCAATGTTGCGTTGCCGGCAAGTTCCTGAATACCGGTTTGTCCGTCAAGTTCGGCATTAAAGGATGCTTTCAACATCCGAATAGCTAATGGACTTTTCTTGAGAATCTTTTTACCCCAGTTAACATAGGCTTCCTCCAATTCTTCTAGCGGAACTACTTTGTTTACAAGCCCCATGTCTAATGCTTCTTTTGCATCATATTGATCACACAGAAACCAGATCTCACGCGCTTTTTTCTGTCCAACAATTCGCGCTAAGTACGAGGCACCAAAACCACCATCAAAGCTGCCAACCATCGGTCCGGTTTGCCCGAAGCGCGCATTTTCGGCAGCAATGGTTAAGTCACAAACTACGTGCAACACATGGCCGCCACCAATTGCCCAACCTGCAACGGCAGCAATTACTGGTTTTGAGATCGTGCGAATTACTTTTTGCAAGTCAAGCACATTTAATCTGGGTACTGTATCAGCACCCACATATCCACCATGTCCGCGCACACTTTGATCGCCACCACTACAAAATGCTTTACCACCTTCTCCGGTTAAAATGATCACGCCAACTTCCATATCTTCGCGACAGAGATTCATTGCATCCAGAATTTCCTGAATTGTAAGTGGCGTAAATGCGTTGTGAACCTGTGGGCGGTTGATGCTTATACGTGCTATTCCTTCGTATTTGTGAAAGAGAATTTCTTTGTATTCTTTAACTGGTTTCCAATTGTACTTAAGAGTCATAACCTTTTTTAATATGTTGCTTAAATTTATTAAATGCTTCTTTTCCTGTTTGTTGATTGCTGATGATTTCTAAAATCTTTGTTTTGCCTTCAAAATTAGTAAAATCCTTCAGTGCTGCTTTTAAATTCTTTGTTGAATCAATTTTGTGATAGTTAATATTAAACTCAGTTGCCAGGTGTGAAGCAGTAAGTTTTTGATTGGTAATAAAGTAAGAATCTTTTTCTTCTAATTCATTGGGACCATCAATCAGATTAAAGATTATGCCACCTTGATTGTTGACTACCACAATATGCAAATTGGGCATTTGATAATTGTGCCAGAAGGCATTCCGATCATAAAAGAAAGCAAGGTCTCCGGTAATCAAAATATTAGGAATATCACTGCTAAGTGTATGACCGACTGCTGTACTCGTGCATCCATCAATGCCACTGGCACCCCGATTGGCATATACATGAATGCCTTTATTTTTTTCTGTCAGGCCAATCAGATTTGCATATCGTACAGACATGCTATTGGCTACATGCAAATTGCAACGTGGTGGCAGCACAGAAATAATTTCTTTTAGGACAGTGAGCTCACTAAACTCTGCTTTCGAAAAGAAAGTTTGATAAGAAAGTTCTGTGCGATGCTCTTCAACATTCCACAGTTGCGTATAATTCTCTTTTTTCTGAAGCTCAAATTTTCCAATAGCCGGTGATTGACTTAAGTCTTCAAAAAAAGATTTTGGATCACAATGGATAACACGCGTTAGTGATTGAAAAGTATCAGGTGCAATTCCTGACGATTGCAAATGCCAGTGTTGTGCGGGCGCATTCTTTCGAAGAAACAGTTTCAGGTTTTTAGAGATAACAGACTTACCAAATGTGATTACTAATTCTGGTTGTAAAGATTTTTGAATGGAATCACCACAAGCTCCTAAAAACACGTCAGCATACCGAATATTTTTTGAAAGAAAATGATAATTTGAAATCACATCTCCAATCAGGGCTACTTGATTTACTTTACAGAATTTAGCAAC
>JBBSBG010000408.1:0-3154 GCA_038251495.1 Cytophagales bacterium | reverse complement strand
CAACAAATGACTAATGTCTTGAAAGTGCAACCCGGTTGTTGGCTCATCTAAAATGTAAAGTGTTTTACCGGTGTCGCGCTTCGATAATTCGGTTGCCAGTTTTACTCGTTGCGCTTCGCCACCTGACAAAGTTGTTGCATGTTGTCCTAATGAAATATAACCTAACCCTACTTCACTAAGCGTTTGAATCTTTCTTAAGATTCGGGGTTGATTTTCAAAAAAAGTTACTGCTTCCTCCACCGTCATATCCAACACATCCGAAATAGATTTTCCCTTAAACCGAACTTCCAGTGTTTCGCGATTATAGCGTTTGCCTTTGCAGGTTTCGCATGGCACGTGAACATCGGGTAGAAATTCCATTTCAATTAAGCGAAGGCCGGCTCCACCACAAGTCTCGCAGCGGCCACCCTTTACATTAAACGAAAACCGACCTGTTTTATAACCACGAATTTTTGATTCTGGCATCTGTGCAAACAAGTCGCGGATGTCTGTGAATGCGCCTGTATATGTTGCCGGATTAGAGCGCGGAGTTCGGCCAATAGGCGATTGATCGACTTCAATTACTTTGTCTATCAACTTTAATCCATCTATCTTTTTATAAGCAAGCGGTTCCATGCGTGAATTGAAAAAATACTGATTCAAAATTGGAAAGAGTGTGTCATGGATAAGCGTTGACTTACCGCTGCCTGAGACTCCAGTTATGCAGGTAAGAGTGCCCAAAGCAATTTCCAAATCAACATTCTTTAAATTGTTTCCGGTTGCTCCGGTTAAAATTAATTTCTCGCCAGTTCCTTTTCTTCGTTCCTTTAAATATTCTATTCCAAGTTTTCCGTTAAGATATTTTGCGGTGGTGCTATTATTCTTTAAGAAAGTTTCCGGATCGCCTTCTGCAACCACATGCCCACCATGCCGTCCTGCACCGGGACCGATATCAATGATGTAATCCGATTCCAACATCATCTCTTTATCGTGCTCAACAACAATCACTGAGTTTCCTAAATCACGCAAATCTTTTAATGCTTTGATGAGTTTTGCATTATCGCGCGCATGAAGGCCAATGCTTGGTTCATCCAAAATGTATAGCACTCCAACCAATTGAGTTCCAATCTGAGTTGCCAATCGAATTCGTTGAGCTTCCCCTCCACTTAATGTACGAAGTGGTCTATTCAAATGAAGGTAATCCAACCCAACATCCAATAAAAACCCAATGCGTTTGCGTAGTTCCTTCAATACTTCGGTAGCGATAATGCGTTGCTTTTCATTCAACCTGCTCTCCAAACCTTCAAACCATTTTTGAAGTGCGTTGATATTCAGCTCTGCGAGTTGCGCGATGTTTTTATCATCGATCTTAAAGTGAAGCGATTCCCTCTTCAGTCGCGCACCATTGCAGTCAGAACAAATTTTTGTAATAGTAAAGTCGTCTACCCATTTGCGCGTGTTTTCAGTGCCTTCATCTTTTTGCTTCTGTAAAAAATTAATGATGCCTTCAAACTTAGTGTTCCATTCCGTGCCCGGATATTTAACTGATGCAACTGCCACCGGCTCATCATCGCCATACAATAAAATTTTCAAAGTCTCTTTTGAGATATCTTTAATTGGCGTAGTGAGCGTATGCTTATGTCGCTTCAGTATAGCCTCAACCTTCTTAAAAATCCAGATGTCTCGATATTCACCCAGCGGCAAAATGCCTCCACGACTAATACTCAATTTGTTGTCTGGAATAATTGAGTCTTCCGTTATCTCTTCAATAACACCTAAGCCTGCACACGTTTGGCAAGCACCATAAGGTGAGTTGAAAGAAAAATTATTCGGTGCCGGCTCATCGTATGATAATCCTGTTTTAGGATCCATCAAAAACTTTGAAAAGTGCTGCACCTTATTCCCATCATCCAAAATCATGATCACACCTTTCCCCTCTTTCATGGCAGCGCCAATTGATTGACCAAGCCGATGTCGGTCTTTTTGATCCGGTACAATCCGATCAATTACAATTTCTATATCGTGAATCTTAAATCGATCTACCTGCATTTTGGCGGTGATGTCTAAGACTTCCCCATCCACACGTACTTTTGAATACCCCTGCTTGCGTATCTGAACGAACAGTTCGCGGTAATGTCCTTTTCGACCCTTTATAACCGGAGCGAGTAATGTTAATTTTCGGCCTTTAAAATTGTTTATAACTGCATCCAGAATTTGGTCTTCCGATTGACGCACCATTTTATCTCCCGTAAGGTAAGAGAACGCTTCACCAGCACGTGCAAAAAGCAAACGTAAGAAATCATAAATCTCTGTTACGGTACCAACCGTAGATCGCGGATTACGCGATGTTGTTTTTTGTTCAATGGAAATAACCGGACTCAGGCCATTAATTTTATCTACATCAGGTCGCTCAAGGTTGCCAATAAAACTGCGGGCATAAGCAGAGAAACTTTCCATGTACCTGCGCTGTCCTTCTGCATAAATAGTATCAAAAGCCAAAGATGATTTTCCGCTTCCGCTGATTCCCGTAATAACTACCAATCGATTTCTCGGAAATGTGAGACTGATATTCTTCAGGTTATGTTCACGTGCGCCTATAATTTCGATGTTTTCATGACCAGAAAGGTCAGTGATTTTTTTGGCTGCTCCGGATTTCGACATGTTTTTGCTAATTAGTTCGTTTTGCGTATCGTCCCCTAGGCGGGAGACGATACTTGACATAAAGGACTACAAAAATGCGGGTAGGATAGTTGCTTAGCAAGGGAGTTGAACACGAATGCACGAAATAAATTTAGCGACTAATTCACAGATTGCAGGGTTGTCAGCTTTTGCTATGGTCGAGCTAAAAGGTTGACAACCCTGCCAATCATCGACATTAAACAGGTATTTATAATCTGTGAATCAGTGGCAAGCACTACTTATAAACCGCTATTGGAAAATCGTTGCCAAAGGAATAGGCCGAAGGATATTGAGCCGACCCTTTCAATTGTTCCGAAAGTTCTGGCACTTTATTCTCTATGTAGGTGCTCAGTTCGCGAATGGTTAGTTTCTTGTCGTTGTTTGCATCCGCCTTGCCATCAAGGCCTTCAATAAGTGAATACGTGAAAATACCATGCCCTAGTTTTTCAAATTCAGAAGCAAACTGATTTGAGCCAGTAGATGTAATCCAAAAGGT
>JBBSBG010000407.1:0-3161 GCA_038251495.1 Cytophagales bacterium | reverse complement strand
TTCTCTACTTCTTCGAGATTAAACTGATCTAAATTAATTTGTTGATCACCTTCCTTTACAATGGGTGCAGCGAAATTAAAATCCTCTGGCTGTAGTACCGATGAGTTGCTCAAAATAATAGCGCGCTCTAATGAATGTTGCAACTCACGGATGTTTCCCGGCCACGGATGTTTTGTCATGCGTGCCATAGCGCCTTCGCTTATCTTAGTTATGTTTTTGCTATAGCGGGTTGAATAATGCTTAAGGAAATGTTGAGCTAACAAGGGAATGTCTTCAATTCGATCTCGCAACGGTGGAATTTCAATTTCAATAGTATTGATACGATACAGTAAGTCTTGGCGAAAACGATTTTCTTTTACCATTTCGTATAGCGGAAGATTAGTAGCACAAATCAATCGCAAGTCGATGAGCGTTTCTTTATTCGCGCCAACGCGGCTCACCTTTTTATTCTGTATTGCCGTAAGCAACTTCGCCTGCAAAGGCATAGTTAAATTTCCGATTTCATCTAAAAATAATGTTCCTTGATTGGCTAATTCAAATCGACCAGCCCGATCTTCTTTTGCATCGGTAAAAGCTCCACGCTTGTGGCCGAATAATTCACTTTCAAAAAGAGTTTCTGTTATTGAACCCAAGTCCACACTCACAAACGATTCATTTTTGCGTGCGGAGTTTCTATGTATTGCACGTGCGATTAATTCTTTGCCAGTTCCGTTCTCGCCAAGAATTAAAACGTTGGCATCCGTTTGAGCCACGCGTTCAATGGTTTGAAAGATGCGTTGCATAATTTGACTTTGCCCAATGATGTCGCTATATTTTTCATTGATCGCCTGATTGATCTCCTGATTTTTAGATTTGAGTGTTTCCACTTCATCGCGTGATTCGCGCAGGCGCATTGAAGAAAAAATAGTTGCTAATAATTTTTCATTCTCCCACGGCTTTAAAACAAAATCAGTAGCTCCAGCCTTAATCGCTTTCACAGCCATCTGCACATCGCCATACGCAGTAATCAATACCACCACGGCCGATGGATCAATGCTTAGAATTTTTTCAAGCCAATAATATCCTTCGCTGCCGCTGCTAACATCTTTGGTAAAGTTCATGTCAAGCAGGATAACATCATAATCCTCATTCCCCATAAGGGCAGGTATGGCTTCCGGATTTTTTTCAATATCAACCTGAGCAACGTGACGCTTCAAGTACATTTTAGCCGCCTTTAATAAATCTTCGTTGTCATCAACGATCAGAATTTTGCCATGCTTTGAATCAGACATAAGTAGAATAAATTTTTTGCCTATCCGCAGGCGCGCAATATTAATACCGAAATCGAGATAGCCGCTATTTGCTTCAATTCGTGCAAACGTGCTTTCAAAGATAGCAAACCTTGTCCGTATGCGGACATCTGCGTTCACATGTGAACGAGAATAGGTTCTCTTAATGCTGAAATAATGGTTTTAGGCGTAGTATCTCGGTTGGCACACTTGTTGGCAAGTGCATGGCGGAATCATTATACCCAACGCTCACCACAGGCGTTTAAGAACTGAACATGGACAAAAAGATTGCAAAGAAGTACTGGACTTTAAAGCGAACTGCAACGTATGGTGGTATTGCTCTGCTAGTTGGTTTTATAGCCTATCAATTTATTTTTGCCGACCGCAGATCAACTTTTAAAACTGATAAAGACAAACTTACAATCTCCACGGTTCAACGCGGAGAGTTTAAAGAATTTATCCCGCAAACAGGCACCGTAGAGCCAGCACGCACTGTTTATTTGGATGCGATTGAGGGCGGAAACATTAAAAACATTATCAGCGAAAGCGGAAAGATGTTGAACAAAGGCGATGTGATTTTGGAACTTACCAATCTTAATCGTGAATTAACTGTGCTTCAACAAGAAGCATCTTTCAATGAAAGTATCAACCGGGCGCGCGAGACAAGGCTTGTAATTATGCGAAACGATTTGGAGCAGCAGCAACAAATAGCGCTGATTGAAAATCAATTGCAAATATTAGCACCTCAGTATAGGAGACAGAAACAATTGTTTGAAAAGAAATTGATTGCCAAGCAAGAGTTCGAACAAACTGAAGCAAATTATAAGTATAACCAAGAGCGGATGAGGATTACGTATGCGGCTTATAGAGCCGATTCAATTGATCGCATACGTCAGTTGAAATTTACAGGTGAATCGGAGCAGAAAATGATGATAAGTTTAAATGGGTTATCAAAAATCTTGGACAATCTGGTGATCCGCGCTCCTATTGATGGCCAACTTTCAACGCCACATTGGGAGATTGGGCAAGCGGTGAGTCAAGGCCAGCGATTAGGCCAGGTGGACATTGTAGGAGCTTATAAAGTACGTGTACCCATTGACGAATTGTATTATCCAAAAATATCAGTTGGCTTGCCATCAACTACAACCTACGCAGGAAAAGACTACAGATTAGTGATCAATTATATTTATCCAACCATTCAAAATGGAAGGTTTGAAGTGGACATGGATTTTGTTGGTGAAACTCCAAATGATATAAGAAGAGGTCAATCACTTCGCTTACGGATTGAATTAGGACAAGCATCAGAAGAATTGTTATTGCCAGTGGGTGGATTTTATAAAGACACCGGTGGTAATTGGGTGTTCGTTCTTGATAGTGATGATAAGGCCGTGCGCAGAAATATTAAGCTTGGTCGCAAAAACACTGAGAACTTTGAGGTATTGGAAGGGCTTCAACCAGGCGATCGCGTTATAACATCATCATACGAGAATTTTGGAAACAACGAGGTTTTAATTCTTAATTGATGCAACTATTTAAACAAACAGGCGTCTAACACAAGGAAATAATAGTAGAACATAGTAAACTTTAAAAGAAAATAAAGTAATCCTTAAAAATATACTCCAAATCACATCATCTAAACAATAAACCTAACCGGTTATGATTAAATTAAAAAACTTAGAAAAAATCTACACTACCGAAGAAGTGGAAACCACTGCCCTTAACCACATTAATCTTGAAATTAAAGGTGGAGAATTTGTTGCAATCATGGGGCCATCGGGGTGTGGTAAGTCAACCTTACTTAACATCTTGGGTTTGCTCGATAATCCTTCTGGTGGTGAATATCACTTCGGTGATCATGAAGTTGCTAAATACTCAGAACGTCAGCGTGCCCAG
>JBBSBG010000406.1:0-3170 GCA_038251495.1 Cytophagales bacterium | reverse complement strand
TGCTGCAACAAAGATTTTGAAAGAACTTGGTTGTAGTTATTCTGAAAAACAATCAGGCTTGTTTGTCTGGGCGAAAGCCCCTGATCAGGTTGAAGATGTTGAAAAATGGATTGATGAAATTCTATATGGTACTAAAGTATTCATTACTCCGGGATTTATTTTTGGTGATGCCGGAAAACGTTTTATCCGGATTTCACTTTGTGCTACAGAAGAGAAGTTAAACGAAGCCAACGACCGGATTGTAAAATTTACCAAGAAGTCAAAACCTTCGCTTGAATCAGCCTAATATGAAAGTAACGATAATTGGATTGGGATTAATAGGGGGATCAATTGCACTTGGTTTGCGAAAATCTGGACTTGCAACAGAACTTGTGGGTGTTGACATGAATGCGGAGCATGCCAACAAAGCCGTTGCCTTAGGATTGGTGGATAAAATTTTAACAGAAGACAAAGCCATCGCACAAGCAGATTTAATAATTCTATCTATTCCCGTTAATGCCTTGCATGCATTCTTACCATCCGTTTTGGATACTGTAAAGAAGGGTGCGGTTGTTATTGATGTCGGTTCTACCAAAAGCTCAATTTGCAAATCGGTTTCGAATCATAGTAAGCGTGAACAATTTGTAGCCTCGCATCCAATTGCGGGTACAGAAAACTCCGGGCCAACCGCAGCTTTTCACGGATTGTTTAAAGGAAAGACTAATATTATTTGTGAGGAGGATAAATCATCGGAGCAAGCATTGGCATTAGCAAAAAAGGTTTTCGATGCGCTTGAGATGAAAACCATTTTTATGGAACCTGATGAACACGATCGTCATGTTGCGTATGTTTCGCATTTGTCGCACGTGAGTGCGTTCTTGTTAGGACAAACTGTGTTGGATATTGAAAAAGACAAGAAAAATATTTTTGATTTAGCGGGTAGCGGTTTTGCTTCGACTGTACGATTGGCTAAAAGTTCGCCTGACATGTGGGCGCCAATCTTCGATCAGAATGTTGAGTACTTAAGTCAGGCGCTGTTAGAATACATCATGCACTTACAAAAATTTCATTATCACCTGATGAAGCGCGATACGAAGGAGATTCATCGGATAATGTCAGCTGCAAATGAGATTCGTAGAATTCTCGATCCGACTGAAAAGGTAAATGCCGAATCAAATAAAGAATCAGAAACAACAACCAAATAAAGAATTTAAAAAATTAATTTTATAGCATTATGACAAAGAAGGAATTACAACTTGAGCCAATTTCATCATGGATGAAAGTAGATCGTCCGGTTATTATAAGCGGACCATGCAGTGCAGAAACGGAAGAGCAGATGGTGGCTACGGCAAAGCAAATTGCTGCAACTGGAAAAGTGCATGCGTTGCGAGCAGGTATTTGGAAGCCGCGCACACGGCCAGGACAATACGAAGGAGCTGGTGAAGAAGGATTGAAATGGTTGATCAGCGCCAAGCAGGAAACAGGTTTGCCGGTAACTACGGAAGTTGCTAATGCTGCCCATGTGGAAGCTTGCTTAAAAGCTGGTGTTGATATTCTTTGGGTGGGCGCTCGCACCACCGTGAATCCATTCTCGGTGCAAGAGGTAGCTGATGCTTTAAAAGGTGTTGACATTCCGGTAATGGTAAAAAATCCAATCAATCCCGATGTTGAACTTTGGTTAGGTGCTTTTGAAAGATTGAACAAAGCAGGCATCACAAAAATGGCCGCCATTCATCGCGGATTTTCTTCGTTCGAGAAAGGACCGTTCCGCAATGCACCGATGTGGGATCTTGCTATCGAATTAAAGACTCGAATTCCTGAGTTAGATATGATCTGCGACCCAAGTCACATTGCTGGTAATCGTGATTTGATTTCTTTCGTTTCGCAGAAGGCGCTTGATTTAGATATGGCTGGTTTGATGATTGAAAGTCATATCAATCCAGATGCTGCGTGGAGTGATGCCAAGCAACAAGTAACTCCTGCTACGTTAAACAAAATTATCAGCGAGTTGGTAGTGCGCACCCAGTCCACAGACAACAAAGTATTTAAGGATACGCTCAGTATTTTGCGCGAACAGATTGACCAGCTAGACGATGAGATCATGCAGAAGCTTTCTGCGCGGATGAAAATCTCAGAAAAGATTGGTCAGTATAAAAAAGAAAACAACGTTACCATTCTACAAGTAAACCGGTGGGAAGAAATAATTCAAACTCGGATTGCGCTGTGTCGCGCTATGGGCTTGAATGATGAGTTCACCACTGACTTGCTGAAATTAATTCACCATGAATCGATACAGGTGCAGACTAAAGTGATGAATAAAGTAGCGGAAAGGGTGTAATCCCCCTCAACCCTTCCCCCTCTCCCCAGGGAGAGGGGTGGCCGAAGAATGAGGACGGGGTGAGGGAAATAAAACCAACTATGACTATATCTTTTTTTAAATCCGTTTTTATACTCAGCCTTTTCACAGGCCTAACGCTCCATGCTCAGCAAGTTGACAAAACATACCTGCTAGGAAAATTTGATCCGACCACGCACCCGCAGTTTTCAAAACTAGAAGATGAACATACCCGTGGCAGTGCGCGTGGAGCTTATCTGCGAAAGGAAACGTATGAGGCGTTCAAGAAGATGAGTGCGGCTGCGAAAGAAGATGGCGTTGAACTTATCATTATATCAGCAACAAGAAATTTTGATTCACAAAAAAGAATTTGGGAAAACAAGTGGGAAGGCCGCACCATGGTAGAAGGAAAAAATTTAACCACGGTTGCTGATAAAAAGGAACGAGCTCGCCTGATTTTGTTATATAGTTCCATGCCTACCACTTCGCGCCATCATTGGGGTACCGATATGGATTTGAATTCATTGGATAATGATTACTTCACAAACGGTGAAGGATTGAAAATTTTTTCGTGGCTTACGGCTCAAGGTGCCGAGTATGGTTTTTGTCAACCCTACACTTCAAAAGCGAATGGCCGCACGGGTTATGAAGAAGAGAAATGGCATTGGTCATATCTCCCATTATCAGGAGAATTTTTAGAGGCCTATAAAAAACAAGTGACCTATGTCGACATAAAGGGTTTTGCTGGCAGTGAATCAGCAAAACCAATGGGAGTGATTAAGAAATACGTGGAGGGTGTAGCGTGTAAGAAGTAATTGGAAATTTAAGATGGATGTTATAAATTCGGTTATAACAT
>JBBSBG010000405.1:0-3174 GCA_038251495.1 Cytophagales bacterium | reverse complement strand
CGTGCCGGTAGCTTGGTATGCTATGAATTTGTGGCTCGAGGATTTTGCATTTAAAGTTGAAATCACCTGGATTGTATTTGCCATTGGAATAGCAAGTACTTTGGCCATTACATTTATCACTGTAGGATATCGATCACTTCGTGCAGCTATCGCTAACCCGGTGGATGCCTTGAAAAGCGAATAGATAGTTTTCGATAAAACTTTAATAGAGTCTTTTTCATCCTTCTATAAATCTGTTTCTTATGTTTAAGAATTATCTCACCACTGCTTACCGAAATTTAATAAGAAAGAGAACTAGCACGTTCTTTAACGTTGCCGGACTTACACTTGGAATTGCTGGAAGCATAGTGCTCTTTTTATTAATAACGTGGATTCTCGGCTACGATAAATTTCAAACTAATTATTCAAGGATCTATCGGGTTGTAACGGATGAAGGCAGTGGAGATGACATGTTTCATACTCCGGGTGTGCCTACAATACTTCCTGTTGCCTTCCGAAACGATTTTGAAGAAGGAGAAAAAGTAGCCATTACTTCTTTTGAAGGTGGCGGACTTGTACTAATTCCGCAAAAAGATGGCGAACCAGTAAAATATCAAGAAAGAGACGGTATTGTTTTTACTGAGCAAGCACTCTTTTCAATCATTGATCGAGTTGCCTTGCATGGTGATCTGAGCAAAGGATTAGATGAACCAAACGAAGCAATAATATCAAAAGCGTTAGCTATTAAGTATTTTGGAAAGGAGGATGCTATAGGGGAAATATTAACCCATCGTGACAAAGACTATAAAATCTCGACCGTTGTGGAGGATATGCCAAGCAATACGGATTTTCCATTTACAGTCATGCTTTCGTACGAAACAGTTCGCCAGGATTATGAGGAACAAGGCTGGGGAAGTACGTCAAGCGGAAATCAATGCTACTTTCTTTTAAAAGAAGGAGTTGGCATTAGTCAGGTTGAGGCCAGGATGCAGGCCTTTGCCGATAAATATATTGGTAAGGACAACTATGGCAAAAGAATTTTCAGCATTCAACCTTTGAGCGAATTACATTTTGATACACGCTATTATGGATATGGTGGCAACACGGTTAGCCGCGGAAATATTCTCGCACTTATTTTTATAGGTATTTTTCTTGTATTAACAGGATGCATTAATTTCATTAATCTCTCCACGGCTGAATCAATAAAACGTTCGAAGGAAGTTGGCATTCGAAAAACGCTGGGAAGCACCCGAGCACAACTGGTGACTCAGTTTTTAGGTGAGACGGGTATCGTCACCATTGTTTCCATTCTACTAGCTCTTGTGCTGGCGCAATTCGCATTGGGTTATATCAATCCGTTTATGGAATTGGACTTAGCTATTTCATTGCCAGCCAATACAACGTTGTTAGTTTTTTTAGTGACCCTATTTGTTGTTGTTTCAATCTTGTCGGGAATTTACCCTGCCTTTATCATGTCTGGATTTAAACCCGCTATGGTAATGAAAAACATGATTTCAAACAAATCCTCAGCAGGTTTCTTCATGCGCAAGAGCCTTGTGGTATTTCAGTTTTTCATATCGCAACTTTTGATTATTGGCACTGTGGTTATTATCACTCAAATGAATTACTTCAAGTCTAAAGAACTTGGTTTTCGGAAGGATGCAATTATAACAATGCCCCTTCCAAGAGATGATGATAAAAGTGAAGATCACTTTAGTAAGATCAGGACTCTAAAGAATGAGATAACTCGCATTGCAGGAGTTGAAGCTGTTAGTTTGAGCAACACTCCGCCATCTTCAGGAAGCGTAAGTGGAACAGGTTTTATTTTAGAGGGTGAAAGTGACGAGCAGCGCAAGGATACTCAGATAAAGAATATAGATGGTAATTATATCGACCTCTATAATCTTGCCCTTATTGCAGGAAAAAATCTTACCGACCTTGATACCACAACCGGTTATGTCGTCAACAGAGAATTCGCGAAGGTAGCGGGATTCCTGAACCCTGATGACATCTTGGATAAGCGAATTCTAATTTGGGGGAAGTTGTATCCTGTGATGGGAGTTGTTGAAAATTTCCATACAACTTCCTTGCATCAAAAAATTGAACCTACTGCAATGTTTAATCGCGCAAGTAACTACCGCACTCTTTCAGTAAAAGTAAATCCCTCAAATTTTAAGTTGACTGTAGAAAGCATCAAGGGTTTGTGGGAGAACGCGTATCCTAAAAATATTTTCGGGTATCAGTTTCTTTCCGATGAAATTGCGGATTTCTATCGCAGTGAAGAACAGATGTCTATACTGTTAAGTGGCTTTACTACCATGGCAATTGTAATTGGTTGTATCGGGTTATTTGGCTTGGCTACTTTTATGGCGAATCAAAAAACTAAAGAAATTGGAGTACGAAAAGTTTTGGGAGCTTCTGTAAAGGGAATCGTCTTCTCTTTCTCCAGAGAGTATATTGTTTTAGTTATGGTTGCATTTCTTTTTGCCGTACCATTTACCTGGTATGTAATGAACGCCTGGCTTGAAGAGTTTTCGTATAAAATAACGTTAGGACCTGCCGTGTTTGGAATTGGGTTGATCAGTACCCTAATCATTGCTGTGTTAACCGTTGGCTACAAGTCATACCAATCGGCAACGGCAAACCCAGTAGATTCATTACGAAGTGAATAAAAAAATAAAATGGTGGAGTAAGGATTATTTACTCCACCATTTATCCTGAACTACTTTCAGCATTTCAGCGTGGATATTTCCTACAGCACATAATTCTTTTCCAAACAAATAATTATCACCGCCCGAGAAATCGGTGACAACTCCACCCGCTTGTTGAACAAGAAAGGTTCCACCTGCAACATCCCACGGTGAAAGATTGTATTAAAAAAAACCTTCCAACTTGCCAGAGGCAACGTAAGCAAGATCCCTTGCAGCACTTCCTAATCTGCGAATGCCATGGGTTTTTTCAAGAAACGTTTTTATGATCTCAAGGTAATTTTCTTTTTTGTCGGAATGATGATAATAAGGAAAGCCCGTGGCTAACAAACTTTCTTCCATTTTAGTAATTGGCGTAGTAAAAAACTTCCATACAGCGTCTCTGCAGCACGGCCTTGAACCAGTTGTACTACTTCCCTTTAACTATTTTTTTGATGCGGGTATTAAAATCAGTCCAGCCAATGCCGCAGCTACGATAAAGAACATT
>JBBSBG010000404.1:0-3179 GCA_038251495.1 Cytophagales bacterium | reverse complement strand
GATGCTCGCAAGGGTCGCGTGTTGATTGATATTTTCAGAATTCGATCCGGACAAAGCATTGTTTCACCCTACAGTATTCGTGGCAGAAACGGAGCGCCTGTTTCAATGCCACTTACGTGGGATGAGATTGCCGCATTGAAGAGTCCGTTGGAATACACTATTCGAAACGCAGTTGATAAGGTTGTGAACGATGGCGATGCCTGGGAAGGTATGGATGCGTTTGCTGTTGAGTTGCATACACATCGAAAAATAAAAGTTGTTAAGGAAAAGAAGTTACCTGTTTCCAAAAAACATAAAACCCCGGAGCAACTTGACACCTACACAAAGAAGCGAGACTTCAATAAAACACCTGAACCCATTGCAAAAATAATTGATGCACCGGGTACTAATTTCGTAGTACACAGGCATCACGCAACAAACCTGCATTACGATTTGCGGTTGGAACAAGATGGCGTGTTGAAATCATGGGCAGTGCCACGCGGATTGCCACCATACCCCGGTGTTAAGCGATTGGCAGTTCAAACAGAAGATCACCCTGTGGAGTATCTGACTTTTGATGGGGCAATACCCAAAGGTCAGTATGGCGCAGGTGAGATGTGGATTTATGCATTAGGCAAATACACAATCACAAAAGATAAAAAAGATGGTTTTTATTTTAGGTTGAGTAGCAAAGAAGTCAATGGTGAATATCGTATTTATAGAATCAAACCAAAAGAGTGGTTGCTTGAGCGTGTGGATTCACCACAAGTAAACTTCATTCACGATAAAATAGAACCGATGCTTTCTGGTTCAGCAACAAAGCCGCCTGAAGGTGATAACTACATTCATGAAATAAAGTGGGATGGCATTCGCGCTTTAATTTCTTTGGAAGATGGACGAGTAAGGATCATGACGCGCAATCAAAATAATGTAACGAAACAATTTCCTGAGCTGGCAGCGGATAAAGCATTTCGCGCAACATGTGGTTTGTTTGATGCCGAAATTGTTTGTCTGGATAAAAGCGGGAAGGCCGATTTCAAAAAAGTAATTCACCGATTGATGAGCACGGGTGATACAAACATCGTGAAGAATTCAAAAACCAGCCCGGTGTATTGCTACATCTTTGATTGCCTTTACTTAGATGGCCGAAGCTTAATTCACGAACCCTTAATGAAAAGACGCGAATGGATGCGGGATGCAATCAGGTCTGATACTCCATACAGAATTAGTGAAGCGGTTGAAGATGGAGTGGCGCTTTTTGAAGCCGCACAGGAGCATCAGTTGGAAGGAATTATTTCGAAAGAGAAAACCGGAAAGTATTTACCCGGCAAGCGCACCGATCAATGGCTGAAAGTCAAAATTCGGAATACTGTTGAATGTTATATTCTTGGATATAATCCTGGTAAAGGAAATAGGAGTGCCGTGTTTGGTGGCTTGCACATTGCAGAGCGTAAGGGCGAGGAGTTTATTTATCGCGGCAAGGTGGGAACAGGATTTGATGACGCTTTGATAAAAGACATTTATAGGCAGATCAAATCAATCAAGGAAATAAAGAAACCAATTCCCGATAAGGTAATGGATGAAAAGACAAGTAAGTGGGTTGAACCAAAACTTGTGGCCGAGATCAGCTATTCGATGATTACCAAAGACAATCAGTTTCGAGAGCCGGTGTTTGTGAGATTAAGGCCAGATATGAGTTGACAGTTGATATATTTGATAGATGTATGAATGTTATACCTTTACAGATGTCGAATTTCGAGTATCGAATCTTGATTTTCGATTTCGAATCTTGAATTTTTAATATCGAATTAAATTATGGCAGACGCATCTCTATTCTTAAAAAACCTTTGGTACCTGGCTTTCCATAGTTCAGCATTAAAGCCCGGTAAACTTGTGGGTAAAGAAATGTTGGGCGAAAAGATTGTCTTCGGTCGCGATGAGAATGGAAAACCCTTTGCTTTGCGCGACAACTGTGCACATCGTGGAGTGCCGCTTTCGGCAGGTTGGTTTAAGGATTGCACCATCCAATGCTGTTACCATGGCTGGAAGTTTGATACTACCGGCACCTGTAAAGAAATTCCAGCTTTACCACCTAATAGTACAATCGATATTTCTAAAATTAAAATTTTCAAATATCCATGTGAGGAAGTGAGCGGCACCATTTGGGTTTATATTCCTGAAATGAAATTGCCCAATCTTATTCCAAAAGAATCACCACCAAATCTTATTCTTGCGGCCGACAAAAAATTTCTGCATGTCGAAACGGTAACCATGCCTGCTGATATTGATCAGTCAGTCATTGGATTGATTGATCCTTCGCACGTTACCTTTGTACATCAGTCCTGGTATTGGCGTTCGGCTAAAAAATTAAAAATTAAGGAAAAGAATTTTGAGCCAACGGCCAAAGGATTTAAAATGGTTCGGCATGCACCTTCATCAAACTCGAAAGGCTATAGTGTGTTGAAAGGCGGTACGTCAACGGAAATTACATTTGAGATCCCTGGGATAAGAACCGAACATATATTGGTAGGCGAGAAGCATCAGATTATTTCTATAACTGCCCTCACACCGATCAACGAAAGCCAAACAGAGTTAACGCATATCTTCTATAGCTCACTGCCGTTTACTAAAATTTTATGGTGGCCATTGAGAAAATTAGGTAAGCAATTTATAGGGCAGGATTTAGGAGTGTTCACAAAACTAAGTGAAGGCTTAAAATCAAAGCCAACGTTAATGCTAATTGGTGAACCCGATATGCAAGCGCGCTGGTACTATGAGATCAAAAGATTGTGGGCATTAGCGCAACAAAATAACACGCCCTTTGAAAATCCAATCAAACCGCAAAAGCTGCATTGGGTAACCTGAGTTTTACATAGGAAGTTTTACAATAAACTCCGATCCTTTTTCAGTTGTCTTTACTTCAATGCTGCCACCATGAGCTTTGGTAATTATATCATAACTCAAACTCAACCCTAACCCAGTCCCTTGCCCGGTAGGTTTGGTTGTGAAGAAAGGCTGGAATATTTTGTCTTTAATGTTTTCAGGGATTCCGTTGCCGTTATCGGTAACTCTTATCTCGACCTCACCCCGGCCCCCTCCAGAGGAGAGGGTGCGCACGGTACTGACTGTTACCGTTGGCTCGTGTAGGGTTGACAACCTTTCGAAGATTGTCAACCCTGCTGCAAGCTCTTTTTCTTTTT
>JBBSBG010000403.1:0-3183 GCA_038251495.1 Cytophagales bacterium | reverse complement strand
CCCATAAAGTTTAGCACGGTTTCGTCTACATACATTTTAAGTATATTATTCTCCTTAATAGCCTTCATGGTCTCACGCATCTGTAACACATGCTTAAGTGTTTTTTCCATGGTCAATTCGAGGTCTTCGAAATTGATGGGCTTAGTAATAAAATCAAAGGCTCCGCGATTCATGGCAATACGGATGTTTTCCATATCGCCATAAGCAGATACAATTACCGACTTCAATAGAGATTTTTGTTCGCTGAGTTTTGTAAGCAAGGTAAGCCCATCCATTTCGGGCATGTTGATGTCGCTTAGCACCATATCCACATCGGTGTGATGTTGCAGTTGCTCAAGCGCGATTTTGCCGTTACCAGCGAAAATAAATTGATAATGCTGGTCGCGGATTTTTTGACGAAATTTTTGTTTGATAAGAACTTCCAAATCAGTCTCATCATCCACTACTAGTATTTTTGTCATTATGAAGTAAGCTTTAGCTTTTCTTTTAACATAGTGAAATCAACAGGCTTGGTTAAAAAATCATCGGCTCCCAAATCCTTGGCAATTTTAAGATTCTCTGCATCGCCATAGGCGGTGATCATCATCACTACCGGAGGTGGCTTCATGTATTTTTTCTTTACATTTTCTAATAACTGCAAACCACTCATGCCGGGCATGTTGATGTCAGACAAGATCAGCATTGCCTCGTGCTCCCATTTATTAAGTTGCACTAACGCATCTTCGCCCGAAAAGGCAAAAATAAATTCCGCCTGACCACTTTTTATTTCTTTTCTGAAACGTTGTTCAAATAACGTTTTTACATCTTGTTCATCATCGACTACCAGAATTTTCATAATAAAAATTATTCAGTTAATATGATTATAAATGTTGTTCCTGCCTGCGCTGAAGCTTCGGCAGGCACCCCTGCATGTTCCTTTGTTTCTACTTTTAGTTCGCCACCGTGTGCGTTAGTAACAATGTCGTAACTCATGCTTAGCCCTAAGCCGGTTCCTTGCCCGGTAGGCTTAGTGGTGAAAAAAGGTTGATAAATTTTATCGAGTATAGACTTTGGAATTCCATTGCCATTATCGCTTACCCGGATTTCAATTTTGTTCCCAGTTCGTTTGGTACTTACTGTAACGGTTGGCTCATAATCTTGCTGTCCGGCCTGCTGCTTTCTTTCCGTTACAGCATAGAAGGCATTTGTAATCAAATTGAGGATTACGCGCCCCATATCTTGAGCAATAATATTAATGCTGCCTACACTTTCGTCAAAATTAGTCTTCATGCCAGCATTAAATGTTTTGTCTTTTGCGCGTAACCCATGATAAGCTAAGCGTAAATATTCATCGGTTAGTGCATTAATATTTGTGGGTTCCTTTTTTCCGCTACTGGTGCGGCTATGCTGCAACATACTCTTTACAATACCATCGGCACGTTTGCCATGAAAAACTATTTTATCTTCATTATCAGAAATGTCTTTTGCTATTGCTTTTGCGTCTTCAAAATCTCCAGTTTCGATTGCCGCTTTCATCTCTTCAATTAGTTCCTTATTCACTTCGCTAAAGTTATTGACGAAGTTTAATGGATTTTGTATCTCATGGGCAATGCCGGCAGTAAGTTCGCCAAGGCTGGCCATCTTTTCTGATTGGATCAATTGCGATTGTGTAGCCTTTAATTCAGTATAGGCTTTTTCAATTTCTTTGGCTTGCTTTAATTCTTTTTCACGACTTCGTTCGCGTTCGCGTAACTTGATCCTTCTTCGCATCGCACGGTCGGTAGTAAATGCGAAAAGCCCAAATACTACTGCATAGGATGCATAAGCCCACCAAGTGCGCCACCACGGTGGCAGAATGATTATCTCTATCGACTTGCCTTTCTCATTCCAAATACCGTAGGCATTGGCTGCCCGTATTTTAAATTCATACTTCCCGGGGTCTAAGTTAGTGTAGCCAGCGAAATTTCGGTTGTCATAAATCCAGTCTTTATCATAACCCATAAGCATGTGGGCATACTGATTTTTTTGAGGATTGGCATAATGCAGAGCAGCGAACTCAAAACTTAAATTGTTTTGATCAAAGGCCAACGAAATACTTTTCGCATCTAACAAACTTCCGGTAAGCGGTGAATCTTCTTTCATATCCAATACGGACTTATTGGATATGAACAAGTTGGAAATAATGATAGCAGGTGGTGTTTTATTAGAGGTTATGTTACTGAATGTAGTGAGCCCATTTTCACTGCCAAAATAGAAGCGTCCATCGGTTGCCCGTGTTGAGGTGAGTGCTAAAAAAACATCTGTACCCAAACCATCGGAAGAGTTGTAATTGATAAAGGTTACTTTATCCAGGTTTTTATTGGTAACCATTTGCGATAATCCGTTTTGCGAGGCAACCCACATTTCTCCATCATCGCCCTCCACAATTCCAACGGTGAGATTGGTGGGTAGCCCATCGGCTTCGGTGTAGCGGATAAAGGTTTCAGTAGCGGGATCAAATTTGTTTATTCCTTCCGATGTGGCCAGCCAAATCATGCCCTTACTATCTTGTTGAATATCGAGTACGTTATTTTGACTAAGCGAGTTGTTATCTTTGGGGTCGTTTGCATAATGTTTTACACTATTGGTAGCAGGATCAATTCTATTAAGACCGCTTCCTGCTGCAGCTACCCAAACAAATTGATTAGTAACTTCAATGTCATTAATGTTCACTCCATCGATCACTAACTCTTCCTGCTCTGGAACTACGGGAGATTGAACGGATGGGAATTGTTTTTCATTTTGTGGTTTTAATAAGGCAATGCCATAAAGGAAAGTTTGGTCAGGCGCAGGCTCGTTCCATTTTCCAAACGAATGACTATCATCCGTATGATAGCGCAAGGTGTATTTGCCAGCTTGTAGTGCTACCGAGCTAATTTCTATTCTGTTCTTGGAAGCCCCACCGGCATGAAATGTATGATCGAAATCACTCATCAGCCAAACGGTATCTTTCACTTCATTTTCAAGCCAGCCAAAATCGGCCCGACTCAAGCCATCAATCTCGCCAACAGCCATTACCCAATACGTTCCCGCTGTTTTAATTTCAATGGGTACTGATAAATTTTGATTATCAATAACTTTTTCAAGTGCAACTATCTTTTGATCTGTAGAAATAAGTTTTTCCAGTTCATTCACCAATTGGGTAGGGTACTGCCGGATTTGCTT
>JBBSBG010000402.1:0-3184 GCA_038251495.1 Cytophagales bacterium | reverse complement strand
TATCGCAAAGGAGTGCTTTGTTAATCTCCTTCGTCTCCTCTTCCGAGGTCTCGTGGTATAGAAACCGGATCAGATCGTCTTGGGTAAAAGTCTTTGTCATAGGCAATATTATTTTTAGTCATTTTTTTACGGAGGTTGATGAGGGCATAGCGCATGCGACCAAGGGCCGTATTAATGCTTACACCAGTGCGGTCGGCAATTTCCTGAAAACTCATTTCCAGATAATGGCGCATAATTAAAACTTGTTTTTGTTCTTCGGGCAGTTCTTTTACCAAATCCCGAAGGCGCGATTTAGTATCACGCATCAGTTGCTTGCTTTCAAAAGAATCTTCAGAAAACTGCATGGAGTCAAAAACCCGGCTGCCGTCCTCCAAAATTACTTCTGGGTAGCGCTTCTTTCTGCGAAAATGGTCGATGGCCAGGTTGTGGGCAATTCTACTTACCCAAGGCAGAAACTTGCCTTCTTCGTTATACCGGCCGCCTTTAATTGTATTAACCACCTTAATAAAGGTGTCTTGTAATAGGTCCTCTGCTTCGTAGCGATCTTTTACAATCATGTAAATGGCCGTATAAATACGGGATTTGTGTCTATGAAGTAGCATCTCAAAGGCCTCTTCGTTACCGGTTTGATAGAGCGAAACCAATTGGCTGTCGCTGAATCTGCTGTCAATCATCTTGCTGTCGTTTAGGTAACGTAGATGTCTCGGTCGATAGTATGTAGGTTAAATGAATTGTTTGAGAAATGAAAAATAAGAAAGAATTAGTAAAAGGGCAAAAAAACTTTAAAAAAAGTTGCCTTGTATCAATTTTCTTTAGCTATTTGAGGCCGATTTTTAACCACAATGGCAGTAACGAAAAAAAAAGTAATCAAAAGTTTAGAAAACCTGGGCGAAGACCTCAGGGAACTATTGAAAGACCAATATCCCAATGGATACGATGGTAACATTACCCGCATAATGAATGCGAAAAAAGAGCCCATCTTTGTTTTCCCACTAGAGACAGAGGACTCGATCTACCTTGTTAAGGTGCCAGCCACCAAAAACAGCAGTGGAGGTTATGATGTGGACTCTAGTGAAAAGGAGGAATTTGACAACGAAGATGAAGGGGGTGGCACATCAAACCGCGATGATTTCGACAAGAGCGGTGGTGATTTTGATAATGAAGGTGATTCTTCTGCTAAGGAAGCCAGCTACGATCCTGATTTCGATAATTAATTCAGAAAAAGAACGGGTGCATTTCAAATTGACGCGATAACAAAATATATCGTCCCTATTGGGACTTCAAAAAAAGGGACGAATTTGCAACCGATATTATTTCCCTAACGGAACTTAATAAGTGTGGGCAACCCCGCTAGGGATTATATATCGGTAGTGCAAGGAGTAGTTCCTTTGATAAAATCCCGTAGGGATGGCATATAGGCGAGTCGCGACAATTTGAAATGCACCCGAAAGAACTTTACATTGAAAACACCATCTGTTTAGCGGAAGGTGTTTTTTTTGTGAAAAAATTAATCAACAAATGAAAGATTCAACTTTGGTTTAGATCCTTTATAGGACAGGGGGCTTTGTTTTTTTACTTTTGCGGTTTCGCGATGCAGCCAACCCCTAACGATTCTTATTTAGACGATCTCGACCCAAGAGAGTTCATTATTATTAAGCGGGCACGTGTAAACAATCTAAAAAATCTGAGTGTTGCCATTCCCCGAAACAAACTCGTAGTCGTAACGGGTCTTTCTGGTTCAGGTAAATCGTCACTTGCTTTTGATACGCTGTTTGCAGAAGGGCAACGCATGTATGTAGAGAGTTTGAGTTCCTATGCTCGCCAATTTTTGGGGCGCATGGAAAAGCCCGAGGTTGATTACATCCGTGGAGTATCTCCTGCTATTGCCATAGAACAAAAAGTTAATACTCGAAATCCAAGATCGACCGTGGGAACTACCACAGAGATCTATGATTACCTAAAATTGCTTTTTGCACGCATTGGCAAAACCTATTCGCCAGCAAGTGGGCAAGAAGTAAAACGCGATACGGTAACGGATGTAGTAGATTTCATTAACAAGAAAAAAGAAGGTACCCGAATCATGATTGCCTGCGCGCTAAAGGTAGTTAAGGGGCGCAAGTTTGCTGATGAATTGAATTTGCTTTTGAGCAAAGGCTATACGCGGGTGCTGGTAGATGGTGAGGTAAAGTTTATTGAAGAGTTATTGAGTCCCTCACCCCGTCCTCGTGCCTCGGACACCCCTCTCCCCGGGGAGAGGGGCAGGGGTGAGGGAAAAAAGAAATCGGCTACTCAGGAATTTGAAATTCTTATAGATCGTGCTGCCGTTAATGCAAAAGATGAAGATCTAACCTTTCGGCTTTCGGATTCTATACAAACAGCCTTCTTCGAAGGTCTTGGAGATTGTGTGATCTATGTAGAGGGTGAAAAGAAAAAACACTTCTCAGATAAGTTTGAGTTAGATGGAATTTCATTTACCGAACCCTCTATTAATCTATTCAGCTTTAACAATCCGTTTGGAGCTTGCCAAACCTGTGAAGGTTTTGGAAAAGTTTTAGGCATAGATGAAGACCTTGTTATTCCTGACAAAAGTCTTTCTGTTTTTGAAGGTGCTATCGCTCCGTGGCGTGGGGAAGTGATGAGTGAGTGGGCAAAACCATTAATTAAAAATGGAATAAAATTCGATTTTCCAATTCATCGGTCTTATAGTGAATTAAGTCAAAAAGAAAAAGGCTTGCTATGGAATGGCAATCAATACTTTGAAGGTCTTCATGCTTTTTTTAAATACTTGGAATCCAAAACGTATAAGATTCAATATCGGGTAATGCTTTCTCGTTATCGCGGAAGAACAACATGCCCAGATTGCAGAGGCACTAAACTTCGCAAGGATGCAGCCTATGTGAAGATAGCAGATACTTCTATTACTGATTTGGTGCTGACGCCCATTGAAGACACATTGAAATTTTTTGAAAGGCTAAAACTTCCGGCATACGAACAAAAAGTTTCCGATCGCATTCTGACTGAAATCCGTTCTCGATTAGAGTACATGGAAAAAGTTGGCCTCGGGTATCTCACATTAAATCGAGTTACAGCAACATTATCCGGTGGCGAGTTTCAACGAATCAAATTAGCAACATCATTGGGCAGTGCCTTGGTTGGTTCCATGTACATTATGGATGAACCAAGC
>JBBSBG010000401.1:0-3185 GCA_038251495.1 Cytophagales bacterium | reverse complement strand
CGCATAGGAGTATTCCATGAAGTAAGCTGATGATCATCATCAAACTCTTCATGTAAAGGTCTAATGGGCTGGATATTCAACGAAATTTCTTTCTGTCTCATACAATTTCACTTTAAGGTCGTACTGATTATCAATATGTTGCCTCAATATCCGCCAGATCACAACTGCAATATTTTCTGCTGTTGGGTTCAGGTTTTTAAAGTAGGGAGTATCTAAGTTAAGATTTTTATGGTCGAAATGTTTTAGAACATGCTCTTTGATAAGGTCGCTAAGCACTTTCATGTCAAACACGTAACCGGTTTCAGGATCAGGGATGCCAACAAGCGTTACAATTATTTCATAATTGTGTCCGTGGTAGTTGGGATTGTTACATTTGCCAAATACCGCATCATTTTTTTCATCCGACCATGATGGATTGAAAAGTCGATGGGCTGCGTTAAAATGTTCCTTGCGGGAAACTGCTATTTTCATATACTCCTACTATAAACCATTTAGATTGAGAATGGTTCAAAGGATTCTATTCGATTTTATGCTTAGAAAGTAGAAATGGATCGGTCGTGGAAATCGAATGTTGGCATAGTAATGCCTAAAAATACTTCATGAGTCGTAAATTGAGTTCCTACTGACCTGCCTGTAGGGAGTTCAAAGGTGTAACCAAGCTTAAGTTTGTCGCCTAGTTTCGCTTGCACTTGAGTGCCAAGGGTATTCAGATTTCGAGTAAAAACTCCAGCAGTAAATTTTTCATTGAAGTTAAAATTGAAATTAAGATCGACTGACAAGGGCGATCCTTTTACTGCACGCAACAACACAGAAGGTTTTAATCGAATGTTCTCATTAATAAAATAAACGTAAGACCCAAACACGTACAAGTGCCTGTTGTATAGTTGAAAGTCTTGAGAAACATTAGCGGATGAAACTGAAACACTGGTTGATAGTAATCGGGGGATTGAGACACCTACCATAAAACGATCACTCTTAAGAATTGCACCTACCCCCAAATTAGGCTTGGTTATGTTTTCATTTTGAAGAAAGGCTGCATCAGTCTTATCTTCTAAATTCAATTTAGTTAGGTTATTTCTGAAATTTATGAACCCTGCCTGCATTCCAAAACTGAAAGTCTTATCCTCATCAATAGGTAATTTATAGGAAAATGCAGCTTGTACTTCCGTGTTCTTCGTGCTACCAAGTTGATCGGAGATAGCCAAAAGTCCAACACCTACTTTATTATCCACCAGCGAGACATGAGTATTAAAATTGAAAGTTGTAGGACTTCCATCAAATCCTGCCCATTGCTTTCTGTAAGTGACTGAGGCATTAAAATTATCATTTAATCCTGCATAGGCAGGGTTTAGGACCATTGGGTTATTAATGTATTGTGAATAAAGAGGATCTTGTTGCGCAAAGGCACTCATTCCAAGAAAGCAAAAAAGCATGGCCAGTAAAATTCTCTTCATAGTGATGCTTCAGGTTAAACTTCTTGAATCTGAATTAAAGCATTTAAAAGTAGTAAAAATTTGGTAATTATAACAAATAAACGCGAGGCTTTGACGCTTTACAGGCGCGAAATAGTGCGAAACAAACTGGGTAATAATTGTCAAAATTTGCACTGCCTTTTTTAAATCACTCCCAAAGTTGCCTTAATTGCGCACTCACAAAATCCCGCCAATGGATTACATCTCGCTTGTTATTTTATTGTTAGCTGTTGTCACGGCTCTGGCTCAGATCACAGACCGAATTCGTGTGCCTTATGTCGTAATGTTGGTGCTTGCCGGGATCATGATTGGTCTGATCCCAGGTTTACCTATTGTAACTTTAGACCCGGATCTTGTTTTTCTGGTCTTCCTTCCACCCGTATTATACGCGGCTGCCTGGTCGACTTCCTGGCCCGACTTTAAGCAATCGATCCGTCCTATTTCTCTGCTGGCGGTAGGCTGCGTTCTTTTTACGACAGTCCTGGTGGCATGTGCTGCCCATTATTTAATCCCCGGTTTTGGTTGGCCCGAAGCCTTTGTGTTGGGGGCGATTATTTCCCCACCAGATGCGGTTGCTGCAACGGCAGCCACTAAAGGATTGAAGTTGCCAAAGCGGATTATCACTATTTTGGAAGGCGAGAGTTTAGTGAATGATGCTACAGGTTTGATTGCTTATCGATATGCGATTGCAGCAACTGTTTCTGGGTCGTTCATATTTTGGTTGGCTGGGATAAATTTTTTTTATGTGGCCGGATTAGGGATAGGGCTTGGCCTGGCAATTGGGTATTTGTTTTTATGGATACATAAGATAACCCCCAACAATGCCACCACTGACACAACCTTTACATTGCTTACACCCTATGCTGCTTACCTGTTAGCGGAAGAGTTTCATGCATCGGGTGTATTGGCGGTTGTTGCAGCGGGATTATTTTTAAGTCCGCGATCGTCAGAAATCTTTTCAAATCGCACCCGCTTGCAGGCCAATGCCGTGTGGGACACTTTGATTTTTATTCTAAACGGAATCATCTTTATTCTTATTGGCCTTCAGTTGCCCATGATTTTGAAAAACATTCAAAGTCACTCTTCACTGGCTACATTAATTTTTTATGGCTTGCTGATCAGCGCTGTTACCATTGTGGCACGGATTATTTGGGTTTTCCCCGGAACATTCATCCCTATCTGGGTTAGTAAACGAATCCGAGAAAATGAGCCAACAGATGTACGCGGAGTTACTGTTGTAGCCTGGGCAGGTATGCGCGGTATTGTGTCGCTGGCGGCAGCCCTTGCGTTGCCGATTATGGTTAGTGATAAAGTTGCTTTTCCAAATCGTGATCTGATTATTTTCTTAACCTTCTGTGTGATTTTTGTAACGCTTGTTTTACAAGGCATGACACTACGCAAACTTATCCAATGGCTTGGTTTAAAGGTAGGCGATCAACAGGTTAAGGAAGAAGAGGGGACACGCTATCACATTGCTTCGGCCGTGATTGAACACATTGAAGAAAACTATTCGATAGGGCTTAGTGATGCAGTTTTAAATCAGATCAAAACGAAATACGAAATCCGTATTCATCGCATGCGTAAGGATCAAACCAAAAATCGCATGACGCAGGAACAGATTGACGAATTTCAACGAATACAAAAAGAGCTACTAGCTCGAGAGCGAGAGTTTATTTTACGCATGCGCAAAGAAGGAAAAGCAAGTGATGAAGT
>JBBSBG010000400.1:0-3191 GCA_038251495.1 Cytophagales bacterium | reverse complement strand
GCTGTGCGCTCTTTCCTGATTTGTGCCGACATACTATAAAATCGTTGTGCACTGCCATCCGATCGCGCTAACTGCATATCAGAAATCGCTCGGGCAATGCGGCCGTTGCCATCATCAAAAGGGTGGATGGTTACAAACCAAAAATGGGCAAGTGCTGCTTTCAGTACCAGATCAATTTTCTGGTTAGCATTGAACCAATTTAAAAATGTAATCATCTCATCAGCTACCTTAACAGCATCAGGTGCTTGATAATGTATTCGCTCGCGTCCCATGGCTCCAGAAACTACTTGCATGGGACCTTGCTCATCGGTGCGCCAGTTTCCTACTGTAATTTTGTACAACCCACTTCTTCCTGTAGGAAAGAGTAACGAATGCCATGAGAACAAACGCTCTTCGGTAAGTGGCTGATCGAAGAGAAGCGTTGCATTCAGCATTAATTCAACAATACCATCTACCTGCCTGTCAGATGGAACTAACCCGATTACATCAAACCCTAATTTCCGCGCAAGCGAAGAGCGAACCTGGTCAGTGGCGAGTATCTCACCTTCAATTTCACTTGACTTTACTATTTCTGTGGTGAGGGTTTGCAAAGATGCGTCCTCGCGGAGTTGAAAGCCTAACGCCTCCATTTGTCCTAATAATTTTCCCTGATGATGGCGAACCCTAGATAATGGTTGAACCATTTTTTCATGATCCCACACAAATGCTGGCCACCCTGATAATTGATGAATATAGTTTGCCTTTCTCCGCATATTGTGCGGTAAACAAAGCCATTATTTGCCTTATCTAAAATTGTTCTCCGCATAATGTGCGGAGAATAGAGAGTCTAATCTCCGCATACCTTGTTTTTTAAGCTAAAAATAGGTTTTAATCTATCGTCCATCTAAGACCAACTACACCTCTTGCGCCTTGCATGGGCGCGTAATTGTAAGTAGTATCAAAGGTGTAGCCGTAAGGATTTGTATCAGGCCGAGGTTGGCCGGTAGAATCAAAATATTTTCCTCCGGCCCGATCAAAAGGATCGTCTGGATGCAGCAATGGATTTTTTGGAATGAAGTTGAGGAGGTTTTTTACACCGCCATAAACTTCCAGATTTTTGTTAATCACTTTACTTGCCTGCAGGTTTATTAAACCAAACCAGGGAGATTCAGCAGATCTGAAATCATTCGGTACAACTGGAAGCAACATCGGTCCGGTTACACGACCTGTTAAATCCAAGACGACATTGCTGGGGGCAAGTGTATAGCTAACGGTAAACGTGCCTGAGAAACGCGGAGCTTGTACTTGAGGTATTTTGGTTTGTACTTCTTCTACATTTCTAATCTGGTAAACTTCCATCCAGGTTATGCCCGCGATAATTTTTAAACTGTTGGCCAGCGATGCATCGGCATTAATAGTTACTCCTTGAGAAACCGCATACCCATCTAAGTTATCGTAAATGATTTTGTTAGGATCAGTTATAAAATCGCCAACAATTTTATTAGTGAAGTAGGTATAGAATAAACTTGCATCCAGACTGATAAAGCCATCTGGTAAAATAATATTGTGAGCATAATTTAAATTTGCGTTCCATGATTGCTCAGGTTTTAAATCAGCCAGAATTTCTACCTCGCGGGAACCAGTTAACGCGGCATGATCTTCTGTAAATAAATTTACTACCCGGTAGCCACTGCCGCCAGTAAGTCGGAGTGTGTTGTTGGTGTTGGGTGAGTATTTAAAACTTAGCCGTGGTGTCCAAATATTGCCATGCACATTGTGGCGATCATAACGCAAGCCTGCCAGGGTGGTGATTTTTGGAGAAAGCTCTATCTCATCTTGCACAAAAATTCCCGGAAGGAAAGTAACGTTCGGATCGTTGATGCCGGAGCTTTGGGCGGTACCCGGAGTATTATCGTCATAATGGATATATCGAATAGGAATTCCACTTAGCAAGTCATGATTTCTGATTTTTTTATTCCAACGCAGTTGGGTAAAAGCAACCTGTTGATAGGCTAAGTATTTTACAATGCCGTAATAAGAATCTTGTTTGTGATAGTTATAAGAAAAGTCGAGATGGAATGGCGTGGCCGTGTTGAACTGATAATTTCCAATTAGTTCTGCGCGATTCGTATAAATCGATTCCCCATAAAGTTGATCGCTGCCGCGAAACTCAGGAGTCCATTGTAACTCTCCGCCCCAGCGATTTTCATTAACATATCTTCCGGCAAGTGAAAAGTTTTTGCCTGATGGTCGATTAAAACTCCATTTGTTAAAAAGTGAAATTCTGTTTTGCAGTGTGATATCTGTAAAGTTGTCGTTATTAATATCCCGCTTTTGATTGTATAGAAAATAATTAACGCCAAACAGACTATTTGACCTACCAACTTTAACTCTTGAAGAAACATCCAGATTATATTCACCAACGGTAGTGCCAAAGGCATCTACTTTAAGTGTCGGAACGGTAGATGGGTCTTTGGTGATAATATTAATTACACCACCTACTGCTTCCGATCCATAAAGAGTTGATGCCGGGCCTTTCACAATCTCCATGCGCTTGACTAAACTGTTTGGAATGCCAGCCAATCCATAAACGGTTGCCAAACTACTTACTATTGGCATACCATCAATCAAGATCATGGTGTATGGTCCTTCCAATCCGTTGATATGTATATCACCTGTGTTGCACACATTACAATTTATTTGAGGTTGCACGCCATTTACCAATGACAATGCTTCGAAAATGTTTGGCGTTGGATTTTTAAGAAAGAAAGATGTCGAATATACTTCAACCGGAATGGGTGAGTTCATTTTTGAAACTTCCTTCATCGTACCGGTAACGACAACGGCTTCCAATTGAGAAACATCTTCTTGCAGATCGACATCTATTCTGACAATAGTGTTTAAAATCACTGAGACCTGAATGACTTTGGTCTGATAACCAATTCCTGAAATCTTTAAGTTGTGATTTCCAACAGGCACATTTTCAAGTAGGAATTTGCCTTCTTCATTTGTGCTGGTACCTTTTTGGAGTCTCACAATTACCGCATTTACAAAAGCGGTAGGATCTCCTTTGCTCCGCACCGTTCCCGAAACAGACCCAGTCTGAGCCCCAGCCCATGAATTGGCCAACATAAACGCTATAATGGTTACTATCCTCATTTTTAGAGTAGCAAACTTATTTAATTAGAACCTAATAAAAAAATATTTAGATT
>JBBSBG010000399.1:0-3196 GCA_038251495.1 Cytophagales bacterium | reverse complement strand
TAACTTCGTTTACCGATAAAAAATGCTTCATGATGAGACGGTCTGTTTAAGTTCAGCACTGAGTGCTTCCAGAAAAATATCAGCTTCTGTTTTTGATAACGCCAAAGATGGAAGCAAGCGCACTGTATTTGGTTTAGCTTCGCCAGTAAATATAGCGTGCCTGAAAAGTAAATCTTTGCGCAACGTTGCCAGTTCATCGGGTAAATCAAATCCAATCATTAAACCTTTACCACGAATTGCTTTTATCTCGGAGAAGGTACTAAGTTGTTCAAGCCAAAAATCACCAAGTGTAGTAGCGTTGCTCATTAAGTTTTCTTGCTCAATAACTTCAAGCACTGATAAACCTGCTGCACAGGCTAGATAGTTGCCCCCGAAGGTTGTTCCCAACATGCCACTCCAAGGTTTGATATCGGGGTGAATAAGTAAACCGCCAATCGGAAATCCGTTGCCCATACCTTTAGCGATGGTAATTAGATCAGCCTGAATACCAGAAAATTGATGCGCGAAAAATTTCCCGGTTCTTCCATACCCACTCTGAACTTCATCTAATATCAATAACGCCCCAACCTCTTTACATTTTTTGGAAAGCAATTGTAAAAATGAATCGTTCGGAAGTATGATACCGCCAACACCTTGAATACCTTCAATAATAACCGAAGAGATTTCAGTGTTTATAGTTTCGATAAAGGCCTGCTCGTCATTCAATGGAAGAAATGTAATTTCATGACCCGCATTAAAAGGAGCTACAATTTTTGGATTGTCGGTAGCCGCAACAGCACCAGAGGTGCGCCCATGAAATGCTTTTTTAAATGCAATTACTTTTTTTCTTCCGTTCACAAACGATGCAAGCTTGAGTGCATTCTCATTAGCTTCGGCACCGGAGTTACAAAGAAAGAGCTGATGATTCGGATAGCCTGAAACTTGGCCCAGTTTGTCGGCAAGTTTTTCTTGTAGAGAATTTTTTACGCTGTTGGAGTAAAAACTGATTTTATCCAATTGACTTTTTAGTGCTTCTACAAAATGTGGATGGTTATGACCAATAGAGATTACAGCATGACCGCCATATAAATCCAAATACTTTTTCCCTTCTTTATCCCAAAGCCACGAGCCCGAAGCCTTAACTGGCTCAATAGGGAAGAGGGGGTATACATCGAATAGCTTCATATCGCTTTAATTTAACCGCAGAGCCCACAGAGAAACGCTGAGTTGATTGACTATATGTTTATTAACCATTGACTATTTTATTTGCAACACTTTGCGCTTATTTCTTGGCGGTCTTTGCGTGAAATATTTAACCACGGAGATTTTACAGAGCCTCTGTGTTCTCTGTGGTTTAATTCTAAAAAACTGTACTCTTCAACTTCAGCCCTTCTGTCTCCTCAAATCCACACATCAAATTCATATTCTGAATTGCCTGGCCGCTAGCTCCTTTTAACAGATTGTCTGTGATGGAATGAACAACCAGTTTCTTTCCAACCTTCTCTAAGTGGATTAAACACTTGTTTGTGTTCGCCACTTGCTTCAAGTCTATCATCTCATCACTCACATGCGTGAACGGATGAGAAGCATAAAATTCTTTATAAAGTTTATTCGCTTCTTCCAGACTTAAGCTTGATTCCAACACAGACGTTACAAAGATGCCGCGAGTGAAATCGCCCCGCCATGGAATAAAATTTATATCCTCATCAAAGCTGGGTTGCAGACTTTTCAACGTATGATTAATCTCACCAAGATGTTGATGAGTTAATGTTTTATAGGCTGAAATATTATTTGCGCGCCACGTAAAATGAGTTGTGTCCTGAAGTTTTTGTCCGGCACCAGTTGATCCTGTAATGCCTGTTGTGTGAACTTCTTTTAACAGTCCGGCTTTAGCCAAAGGCAACAAGCCAAGTTGTATCGTTGTGGCAAAACATCCCGGGTTAGCAATGTTCTTTGCTGCTTTAATTTTATCGCGTTGAAATTCCGGAAGACCGTAAACAAATTCTCTACCTGACACTGTCTCACCCAACCGGAAATCATTTCCAAGATCAATGATGCGAGTTGTAGCGGGAAAGTGCGCCTTTGCTAAAAGGTTTTTGCTTTCAGCATGACCTAAGCATAGAAAAAGAACATCAACTTGCTTATTAGTGTCTGCCGAATAAATTAGATCAGTTTCGCCAATAAGATCAGCATGCGTGCTAGTTACAGGTTTGCCCGCCTGACTTCTACTTTCCACAAAGACAACGTTAACATACGGATGGTTTAATAATAGTCGCAGCGTTTCACCACCTGTGTATCCGGCAGCACCTTTAATTCCAACGTTTATTTTTTTCGTCATTTCTTGATTTACTCAATACTATGTACTCATTACTTTTTACTATTATTTTCAGCTTCTTCTTTCACTTGATGATAAATCCCCACCTGGTTGCCAAATATTTTTGTAAAACCTTTTACATCACCGGCTGTCCAGCCCAAATTCATTTCGCCATACTTTCCAAACTTGGCCGACATAAGATCGTACTTTGATTCAATGCCATTGATTTGATATCGGTATGGATAAAGCGTTACTGAAACTTCGCCTGTAACATGTTGTTGCGAACTTGCAAGAAAAGCTTCAAGGTCGCGCATGATCGGATCTAAGTATTGACCTTCGTGCAACCAATTACCATAGAACTGCGCCAACTGATCTTTCCAACTCAGTTGCCATTTAGTAAGGACATGCTTCTCTAAGGCATGATGTGCTTTAATAATAATCACGGGTGCTGCCGCTTCAAACCCAACACGACCCTTTATTCCAATAATGGTATCGCCCACATGGATATCTCTTCCAACCGCGTATGGCCCAGCAATAGTTTGAAGATGATGAATCGCATCTACCGGATGGGCAAACTTTTTCCCGTTAACGGAAACAAGTTCTCCTTTTTCAAAACTGAGTTTCACTTCTTCATTGCCTTGCTTGGTCATTTGAGTGGGCCACGCTTCTTCGGGCAATTGCCCCATTGAGTTCAAAGTTTCTTTCCCGCCTACGGAGGTGCCCCAGATACCTTTATTAATAGAGTACTTGGCTTTTTCGAAATTGAAAGCAACGCCTTCGGCTTTCAAAAACTCTATCTCAGCTTCGCGACTCAATTTTTTATCGCGGATAGGAGTAATGATTTCAATACCGGGAGCCAGAATCTGGATGATCATATCGAAACGCACCTGATCGTTGCCCGCC
>JBBSBG010000398.1:0-3201 GCA_038251495.1 Cytophagales bacterium | reverse complement strand
TTCAAATCCCAAATTAGTCCAACCGCAGCAAGTGCTCTTAAAATATAATAGGTAATGTCAATCTCCCACCAGAAAAAACCCTGGCGCGCAGCCGTTTCATAATAGTGATGATTGTTGTGCCAACCTTCACCCATTGTTACCAAAGCCAACACAACACTGTTCTTTGATTCATCACCGGTATCATAGCGCGGCTTACCAAACTTGTGCATGATGGAGTTAATCGAAAACGTGCCATGATATAAAATGATCGTACTCAAAAAGAAACCAATGAATAGTGTGCTTAATCCGGCTGTACTAAATATTGCCATAAAACTTCCACCATTCACCCAGCCTCCAAGTGCGGTAACAAATACGGCTAACATGGTAGGTGCTATTAGATAATGTTCGTTAAGCCAAACCAATTCCGGATACTTGGCATAATCACCGATCACTTTATAATCCGTTTTTTTAAAATCAGGGCCGACAATCCAACCAATGTGTGAATACCAGAAACCATAAATTTTCATAGAGTGTGGATCGGCTGGTGTATCGCTGTGGCGATGATGATGACGATGATGCGCTGCCCACCAAAGTGCTCCTTTTTGAGCGGTGGTCTGTGCCATGAATGCAATTACAAATTGAAACCAACGCGAGGTTTTATAAGACTTATGTGCAAAGTAGCGGTGGTAGCCGCCTGTTACCCAAAACATGCGGAAGAAGTATAAAAAAATACACACCATCCAATCGAAAAAAGTTGCGCCCGTCCACAATGCTCCCAAGGGCATTAAGTGAATTATTGCAAATGCTATTTCTTGTTTTAAAATCGGTTTACTCCGCACCTCCGGAACCAATGCTTCTTGTGCCATATCTTACTATTTCAAATTCTGCTACAAAGATAACGCGAATTGAAATTAATAATTCATTTAATCCAAGAAGCAGCCCAAAACGAACTTCATAAAGACTGTTATTCTATTCGAAATAGAACATAATCTGAAATTCATGATTAAAATCAGTCGACTGAATAGTGTATCCCCGCCTTCTGTCTAACAATGTCAAGTGTTTTCATCATCAACAGCGTTTTCTCAGGCGTTAACACCGGGCTCTCCGTCAAGCCTTTTTGCAAACACTCTGTTACATGTTGAATTTCATATTCGTAGCCATTGCCTTTCGCTTTCTCCAACTCAATAGTTTCGCGGGTATCAACAATGCCAGGATAATATTCCAATTGAGTAGTTGGCCCGTGCGATCGATGGGTTAACCGGATGCGGCCTTTGTCGCCACCAATATCGGCTCCACTAGCCAAGTTAGAAGCAAACGTGCAAAACAAGTTAGCGATCGCTCCACTATTGTATTGAAAGCGAATTGCACATTGTTCGTCAACGCCCGTGTTAGCAGGAGTCATTGTTGCATCAATTGAATCGGGCTTACCCAAAATATCCAGTGCGAGAAAAATTGGATACACGCCAATGTCCAAAAGCGCTCCACCTCCCAAGGCTGGATCGTAAAGTCTAGGTGCTTCTGGTGGAGTAGGTATAAATCCAAACTCAGCATAGAGGTATTTTATATTGCCGACTTTGCCATCAGCAATTAATTGTTTTGTTTTTTGAAAGTGCGGCAAGAAGCATGTCCAAAAGGCTTCCATGATAAATATATTCTGTGCTTTCGCGAAGTCTATCATCGCCTTCGCTTGCCTGTAATTGATAGCGAACGCTTTTTCGCACAACACGGCTTTCTTATGCTTTAGACATAACATCACATGTTCGTGATGTAAGGCGTGGGGAGTGGCTACATAGATAACATCGACTTCAGGATCACTTACCAACGATTCATAATTTCCATGAATATGTTTGGCTGGAAATTCCTTTGCAAATGCATCGGCTGTTGCTTGCTCACGAGCACCAACGGCAATTAATTCAGCATCTAAAACAAATTTAAGATCCGCTGCAAACTTGCGAGCAATCTTTCCACAACCTAAAATACCCCAACGAATTTTTTTCATAGACCTATGCATGTTTTAAGAATGGTAAAGGTATGAAATCCGAAGTGTTAAGGTAGTCAATAAACGAGTTTTCACTTTGCTTTTATGATTACATTCAGTTTCACCTCGTCATGAACAAGTTCGTCCTTTAATCCTTTGTAGGCCACACCCCACAATTGCCTGTCGAATCGAATGTCCGCTTGTGCGATAAATAGTTTGTCCGTCTGTGTGCTGGGTTCAATTTCAATCTTCAATTGCTTGGTAATTCCCTTGATAGTCAGATCACCAACAGCAAGGTAATTGGTAGGATTATCCGGATGTGGACGAACTTCTTTGATTTCAAATTTTGCCGTAGGGTGCTTGCTCACGTCAAAAAAATCTTCCGACTTCAAATGCACTTCTAATTTCTTTTTGGGAATTGGATCCGAATCTGGAATGTCCGTGCATACGATGGACGTCATGTCAATAATAAAATAGCCACCAATTATTTTTTGATTTTGAAGTTTCACCAGTCCCTCTTTCAATTTTAAGATTCCCTGATGGTAGCCGAAAACTTTTGTTCCCGTCCATACGATTTTAGAATCCATAGTTGATACCGAAAGCACAATCGATTGAGCAGCGACTGCATTCCCAATTACGATTAGAAAAATTGTAAGTATGTTTTTCATGCTTCAATAGTTTGGGATGTTCTTACCAAGAATGATGTCACGTTTCCCATCCCAAAAACCAGTGCTGTTTTTAGTCAGCCGGATAATGCCTGAGCCACCATGGTTTTGTGCTTTTGCTTTTTCTTCAGTAGTAAGTTGTGGATCATCTTCAAAAACATATTCATCGATCCAATACAAGCTAAGACCTGGCTCTTTAATGATGGGATGAATGTGTTGTGGGTTCTTACTGTTTGGATACGAAGCCGGGCGAATTGTTTTGAATTCATAACGTCCTTGATCATCTGTCTTCATCCATCCACGAATATGACCATGCCTTGCGCCTTGAGTTTGTCCAGATGCTTTTGAATAAAGTCCCTTATTATCAGTTTGATAAACATACAACACGACATTAGGCGCTGGAGTTTTACCATCTTTTCTAAAGATCGTGCCCGAGATAATCATCGGTTCGCCTGGCTCATTTGCGTCTGTTAAAGAAATTTGCCATGAAAATAACGATGGCATTCCTTCAAACATCAGATCACACGCTTCGCAGTTTCCACCAACTTGCTTTTGCTTTTGGGCAGTTGTTTGTGTGCA
>JBBSBG010000397.1:0-3209 GCA_038251495.1 Cytophagales bacterium | reverse complement strand
TTCTGAAACCCGACTTTCAAAAGTGTTTACAGTCTTTGCTTCCCTTGCTATTCTTATTGCCTGCCTTGGTTTATTTGCACTCACCTCTTTTACCGCTGAACAGCGCACCAAAGAAATCGGAATTCGCAAAGTATTAGGCGCAAGCGTAAGCAGCATTATGTTGTTACTTTCAAAGGAGTTTGGCAAGCTTATCCTTATCGCATTTGCACTCGCTGCACCGTTGGCTTGGTACGGCATCGATTGGTGGTTGAGAGATTACACGTACAAAACTGAAATTGGAGTGGGGTTATATTTAATGGCAGGTGTGGTAGCTTTTTTGATTGCATGGTTGACTATGAGCTTCCAATCATTTAAAGCTGCAAGTAATGATCCGGTTAAATCGTTGAGAAGCGAGTAGTGACTATTGGGCAAATTTCCTATTCGAGTGAAATATGAATCTTTCCGATTGATAAAGCCAAGATCTTAAATTGATACGATTAAAATTTATTTTGAACTAATCTTGGTTCAATTTAGATCTTTGGTTGTGCGCGAATAGAAAATTATTTGGGCTTTCTTTTACCTGCGCGTCCGAGGTATTTAAATGCGTCTACCATTAATATTGTGCCCGTAACACCGGTTACACCCCCGCTTACCAGAAGTACTTTTCCTAAATCATCATTCTTGCGCCCCAGCATAAGTCCGCCTGCAATGGTTACCGTATAGCCAATGGTGGCAACTAGAATTCCGCCTTTAAATTTATTTTGCGACTGAGAAAGATTGATTTGAATAGTTTCAACATCCGTTTTTAACAACAGAATCTCTTGTTTCAATTGTTCAACATCCTTAGTCGCGGCCTGGCCAAAGGAAATAACAGGAAATAGGAATAGTGCGAGAAAAATAAACCTAATCATATATCAAAAGTAATTTTTCAAATATACCGCGCGATGCAGAATACTGCAACAACTATCGATCAAGCCACAGCTTGAAATTCGCTGCGCGGTCGCGGCTTACGGTAAGCTCATGAACACTAGGCTGATTCAGCTTTGCCTCCAGTCGAGTGCTGATTAGGCCTTTTATCTCAGCTATTGCACTAACATTTATGATAGCTTTACGACTAATCCTAAAAAATACTTTTTTGTCTAATTGTTGCTCCAATTCCTCTAAGGTATAATCAATCAAGAATTTTTTATTTTCCTTTAGTGTGAACATATACACTTCCTTTGATTCCGCCCAGAAGTAGGCTATCTCTTCTGTTGATTTATAAAAAAGCTTATTGCCAGACTTAACTAATATTCTTTCCTTATAATCTTGACGATCGCTGCTAACCCAGTCTGCTAATTTTTGCAGTTGTGTATTCACGTTATGTCGCTCTAGCCTCTTGTATTTATTCAGAGCGGGCAGCAATTGTTCCAGTTCAATTGGTTTAAGTAAGTAATCGATACTAAAATGCTTAAAAGCCTGCAAGGCATATTGATCATAAGCCGTTATAAAAATAATCGGCACATCAATCTCTATTCTCCTAAATATTTCAAAACTTTTGCCATCGGCTAATTCGATATCAAGAAAAATAAGATCTATATTATTATTTGATGAGAAAAACGCGACCGTCTCTTCAATACTATCAAGTGTTGCCGCTATTGAAATTGGGGTTCCTGTTTTCTGCAAAAGAGAAATAAGTCGTTCAGCAGCAAGAGCCTCATCTTCTACTATTACTACATTCATGGCTCAAGTCTCAAGATTGGTAATTTAACTATGAATTGTGTTTCCGTTTTTTCCACCGCTACCGCTTTATCCGACAAAAGTTTGTAGCGATTGATGATATTTTTTAAACCAATTTTGGTCGATTCCTCTTCTACTTCTTTTGGTTGAAGTGAATTACTTATTTTTATATAGTTTCCTTCTCGTTCGAGGAGAATCGTTAACGGCAACTTCTTTGAAGCAATATTATGTTTTATTGCATTTTCGACTAGCATCTGTAGTGAAGCTGGTGCTACCATGTCATTATCGTCTAGCTCCGAAATTGTATTATCTACAACTAGATTCTCTCCAAATCTGGTTTGAAGCAAATAGATGTACGAATAAATAAAGTCCAATTCCTCTTTGAGAGGTACAATCTTCTTTTCTTGATTGTAAAGTAAATATCGATAGACCTGCGACAGTTGTGCGATGAATTTAGATGAAGCCTCCGCATTTTTATGAACGAGCGAAGAAAGTACATTAAAGCAATTGAACAAAAAGTGCGGGTTTATTTGATTTCTTAATGCTTCGAATCTAGCCTCAATATTTTCCTTCTTTAGTTGTTCGGCTTCCAATTCAGTTTTCTTCAATCTATTCATAAAAAACACAATGGCGTTGATACAATTCAGAAAAAGATTTACGCGAAAGCCAAAGGCAGCAAGCAATTTCCAATGCTCGAAATTCAATTGAAGCGGAATTCCCAGCGTAAGATTTAAAGCAAAAAATGCAATAACGGATGAGATTAAAACATTAACTATACTCAGTAAGAACAGAGACAACAGTGGGTGTATCCTAAGTTTTATACGGGTCACAATTCGCCACTCCGCCAGGCGGTTTAGTTCCCAAACACCAAGTATTACAGCGCCAAGAACGGCAAACAAATAATAATCAGGAATATCAAAGTCAAACAACTTTGTCCCTACAGTAATCCGGATATTAATGTACGAATACAGGGAAAGCAGAAATATCAAAAAATACCGGTAGCGTACTGAGAACACGGGTGTTACTTTAAGGCTGCCTAAATAAAAAAGTCTTTTTTGAAAAGGGGTAAGCCCCGCATAAATGCGAGGCTTCAACCCACTATTCACCTACCCCTAAATTTACGGAAGTAAAACTTTATCAATAACGTGAACAACTCCATTTTTTGCTTGAATGTTTAAAAGCGTTGCCTGAAGTGCTGCCGGGCTGCCAGATCCTCCAACTACGGTTAGGTTAGCAGTATTTACAGTAACATTTCCATTTAGTGTAGCAACTGGTCCTGAGACTAAGTCAGTTGAAAAGCGTCTTGCTCCTACTACGTGCTTCTTCAAAACAGCAATCAATGTTGCTAGTGGAATTTCATTGACATTGGCAACCTCTAATGAAGTGTACAGTGCCTGAAATGCAGCGTCAGTTGGAGCAAACACAGTCAATTCACCTGTTGATGCGCTCACAGCAGCAAGTAAGTCATTATCGCCTTGGCCCTGCGTGCGCTGAAGTGCCGCAAGCAATTG
>JBBSBG010000396.1:0-3214 GCA_038251495.1 Cytophagales bacterium | reverse complement strand
GAACAGCTTGTCGGCAATCTGCTGGTTGGTGAAGCCTTCGGCAATCAACTTTAGCACTTCTACTTCCCTTCGTGTAAGCAACATTTGGTTGTGATCCTCAATGCTTGCCTTGCTGGTATCGCGCCCCAACCAAAACTCACTCCCTGACATAACTATTTGAATTGCTTTCTCAATGTCATCAGCAGAGGAATTTTTTAAAAGATACCCCTTGGCTCCGGCTGCTTTCATGTTTTGCAGAAACGTGAGCTGATCGAAATTAGTAAGTGCAATAATTTTAAGAGTTGGATCACGTTTCATCAACTTTTTACAAACTTCAATACCACTTTCGTCAGGCAGGTTAATATCTAACAAAACCAAATCGGCTGAGTTGTTTATGAAATAACCCAAACAAGAGGCTGCGTTGGTAGCATGACCAGCTACTTCAACTTGTGGAAGCTGGTTGAGCATGGTGCGAATTCCTTCTACAACCATCGGGTGATCATCGACAATAAAAACACGAGTCATGCGAGCGGGATTGTTAGGTTTACCGAAGTGCCTTTACCAGGTTTTGACTGTACATCAATTTTACCTTTCAAATATTTTGTTCGCGATTGAATACTGGTCCAGCCTGAGCCAGTTGCACGATCGGCCAATTCAGAATTCATTCCCACTCCATTATCTTCCACGGTTACATTCATTTCGTTTTGGTGCCTTGCCAACTGCACCAATACATGACTCGCCTTTGCGTGCTTGGAAGCATTGTTAAGCAACTCCTGTATAATTCGGTAAACAAAAATTTCAGTTTGTGAATCCAGTCGTTGCTCCATCCCAATCGATTGAAAATCAATCTTAAAAATACCCGCTGTTTGCAGACTGTCGCAATAACTTTTAAGGGCTTCTGTGAGCCCAAATTTCACAAGAACTTCGGGCATCATGTTGTGCGCCACGCGCCTGAGCTCTGAAATAGAATGATCAAGCATATCAAGCGATCGCTCAAAGACTAATGCGCTGTCGGCATCTAACACAACATTTGATTTCATATTTGTAAGAGAAAATTTAACACCTGATAACATACCTCCCAGTCCATCGTGCAAATCTTTTGCCAGCCGCCCCCGCTCTTCGTCTTGCCCTTTAATTACAGACTCACTGGCGAGCAACTGTCTTTCCGCTTCAAGTTCGGCAATGCGACTTTGCTGAAGCGCATTGTCTTTTTCTAGCAGGAGTTTTTTCTGGTTATAGGTACTGCGGGCCAGCCAGGCAATCACCAACACCGAAATCAACACGCCAGCCAGAATAAGAATTAGCAATCGGTTTTGCCGAATGGATAAGTCGTTGATCTCAGCTTGCAGTTCAAGATCTTTTATCTGTTGTTCTTTCTTTTCCGATTCGTAGCGGGCTTCAAGCATGTTGATATTAGCCCTACTCTTTTCACCTAAAATTGAATCATTCAACACGTCAAATTTTTTCCGAAAATTGAGTGCCCGTGGATAGTCCCCAGTGTTTTCATAAAGCACCGCAGCTTTAAAGTATAAATCCTTCAGTTCATAAGTTGAACCTAAATCGGTAGCCAGAGAAATTCCCTTTGTGAATGCTTTCGTGGCGAGTTGCTCATTATTTAGGGCCGTGTATACATCAACAAGTCCCATCTGAGCATACATCTCATACTCTGGGGCTTCTTTTTTTAAGGACAGCTCAATAACCTTTTTAAAGAAGACTTCTGCCTCTGGATAGTGCGGAATAGATTTGTAAACATCGGCCTGACCCAGCCAACCATCCAGCATCACAATGTAATCGTCAGTGCGAACACCAATGGCTTCGATATTCTTAAAATGTTCCAGTGCTTTATCATACTGTTTCAAATAAGTTTCAGCATTGGCTATATTATAGGTGGAAGAAGCAATGGCATAATCGTTCTTTAATTCAATCGCTAACGCCAAAGATTTTTCTGCATACTCTTTACCTTTTTCATATTGCTTCAGATTAACAAAAATGGATGCCAGGTTATTGTTGGCGATCCGCTGAAGTCTTTTATCACCGATTTCTTCCCCCAATCTCTTTGCTTCAAAATAACTTTCAGTGGCAGTTTCAAAATCTGACAGATATTGCCATTCGCTACCCACATTAATATTTGCTATGGCCAAATCTTGTTTGGTTCCCATTTGCTTATAGAGGGCAAGGGCTTCCTTGGCTAATTCCAGTGCTTCTCTAAATTTACCCCGGTTGTTTAAGATAACAATGGCATTGCTGGCATACGCGGCTTTTCCTTTTATATAATTTAATTCCTGAGATGTTTTACGAGCCAGATCGTAATACCACATAGCAGAATCAGGATCGGAATTCTCAAACTGTTCGCCATATTTATAATACAACATCACCTTTGTTGTATCGTTTGGTGAGTTTTTGATAACATGAAGCAGAGAATCAGAATTCGATTGACCAAAGCATGCGGAAGGGCAAATTGAAAACGACAGGGCGAATAAAATAAATATGAACAGTCTCTGCATGGATTAAACTTGTTACAAAATAAAAACCTATTGTTGCGATTTCCCTCCCCTTTTTCAGTGATTTTTTAATAAGAATTACTCTGAAAACTCACGAGAACTAATTCCGAACTCAGTATTGCTTTCGAAATTGCCACGGCCACGTAGTCAAATGCCTCAATAAGCTCGCCTTACTATAGCCTCTACAAAATACTCTTCTCAAAGGAGGTAATTTACTAATAGTCTAACAAAATTTGCACACACAAAGCATTGCAGTATTGTATGGGTTGACACTGAGATGGAATACATTGGGTAAATCGGTAAAGAGCTGGGATTGGTAGCTTCAATTTAAAAATCCCCTTTTTAGGGGATAAAAATGATCGCCCCTTCTACTTTCTTTACTTAACTTTTTAAAACCATAAGTTCAAATGAGAAAATTAATAACTCCCGCACTGGCAACGGTAAGCATTTGCCTCATTGCATGGTCGTGCAATTTTTCCAAAGGAATAAAAACGGATTTAGTAACCGGTATCACCACATCCTACAATGGCTTTGCTATCGAGCAAATATCAGTAGTGGATGGCGATGACAATCAACTTTCAAAAAGTGAAGTCGCCCTGGATTCAAAGTTCTCGATTGTGTACGAAGGCATTGAAAATTATACACTTAAAGATGGAAAAGCTTTTCCAGGTTTATCCCTTCACGTTACGGATGCAGCGGGCAACGATATTCTTAATGAAGTTGATTTATTCGCG
>JBBSBG010000395.1:0-3219 GCA_038251495.1 Cytophagales bacterium | reverse complement strand
GGATGCGCAATTATATATCCCAAATCATCGCGATGGTGAATAACACCATCCAACGGTGCGGCTGGGTCGAGCGTCATCACCAATGCTCCGGCTTTCATCATCGGAATAAGTTCTTCAGAAATTTTACCAATAGCAACATCGGGTACACCCAAGATCACAACATCTGCTGCCGGAATAGCAATCTCCTGCTTACCCGCGCTAACATTTCTCTTTTTTAGATTTTCAATACTCTGTGGGCTCACTTCCAGGTAGGTGACATCATACCCGGGTGTTTTTAAAAAGTTATCGGTAAGGCGGCAGCCCATTTTACCACCCGCACCTACTAAAGCAATTTTTACTGCTGACATATTATTTTAAGGTTAGAGATTAGAGGATAGAGGCTTGATGTTTGATGTTTGAGTTAAAATATGGCAGTGAAGTAAGGTACTTCATGCTTGCTTCGGCCCACTGCTTTTCTTTGCGGATTGTATTTTCTTCATCGGTTTCGAAAGGCACCCATTGCTCAAGCACGGCACTTTGGCAGCGATTATATTTTGAAAGTTTTTCCATCAGCAGGGGCACGTTGGTTATACCCTGGCCGGCAATGGCACCAGTGATTGTGAAGCCCATTTTGTGCGGAAGCCTTTCCACTTTAAAATCTTTAATGTGAAGGTTAACCGTATAAGGTACGAGTATGTCTGCAACATATTCTAATCCTTCACCGGTACCCATCGAGTTTACACAATCAAGACAAATACCAACTTGATCACTTCCCACTTCTTCCATTATGAAGGCAAGTTCTCTGGCTTTGAAGCGATCGTGATTTTCAATACCGAGCGTAATGTTTGACTTTTTTAATTTTGGCAAAGCGTCTTTAATTATTTCAATAACAGTGCAGATTGATGGTTCGTAATCAGAACCATCGATAATAAAGCGTAGCAGAGGAGCGTGCAACTCACCAGCAAGATTAATGTATGAAGATAGATTCTCTTTCGTCAATATGCGGGCACCAATCTCTAATCGGATAGAATTGTGGCGCGCAGTTTTTTTTAATGAGTCCAAACGCGCCTTGGTAAAAGAGTGAATCGGGAGGTTATCACCAATCTGCAAACAGTTAAGTCTAAATTCAGTTGTCTTTGCAATAAGATTTGATTCTGACATAGGTGCTGAAGGCTGTTCGCTATGAGTACCTATCGCCCAACCATACGTGAAACTGCTAATACCAAGCACCATAAATAAGTGTGATTTTGTGTACAAGATTAGCTTCTATTTTCAATCGTTTGTTTAGCCTATTTTAGCTAATATATGTGCTATATTTACAATTGAGGGAAGTAAGAATTCCATTCATGACTATTTTGAACATATGTTAAAGCCTTCGCAAAAACCACACTTGCTTAAAATTATCCCTCCACCCGAGGATATTATTGTAATTAAAGACGATACAATTGCGCTTAACAACCCCTGGCACTTTCATCCGGAGATTGAACTCTTGTATTGCATAAAAGGAAGAGGCACGAACTTTATTGGCAATTCGATTCGCCAAATAGAAGAAGGAGAGATTCTTTTGTTGGGCAAGAATCTGCCGCATACCCGCCAGCGCGATCGGGAATACTATTCATCACAGCCACATGAAACTCCGGAGAGCATTGTTATTCAGTTTAAAGAAGAATTTTTGGGCGGAGGTTTTTTTCAGGTTCGGGATTTTCAACACATCGGTGAGATGCTTCATCGTGCATTGCGCGGAATAAAATTTATGGGTAAAACTAAGAGTGAAGTAGGGGAGATGCTTTGTTCGATCAGGAACAAGCACAACACTGAGGCAATTCTGATGCTGCTTTCTATTCTTGACCGCATGGCACGCACCGAAGAATTTATTTACCTGAACGCCTCGCACTATGCAAGCGATGCCCATGAAAAATCATCGCAGAAAATCAATAAAGTATATCACTATACGATCGAGCATTTTCGAAAGCCAATTACGTTGGCGGAAGTGGCATCGCTTACTAATCATTCGGCTGCCGCTTTCTGTCGCTATTTCAAAACCCGAACCCGCAAAAGCTATTTTCAATACCTCACAGAAATACGAATTGCATACGCCTGCGAGTTGTTAAGTGAAGGTAATTTAGATGTAGGTCAAGTTTGCCTTTACAGCGGCTTTAACAACCTGTCCAACTTCCATAAGCAGTTTAAGAAAATTGTGAAGTCAACCCCCAGCGAGTACCAAAAGAGAAGTATTATGAAAGTTGCTTTCAGTGAAATATCCTAAACATCTCAAAAAAAAGACGCAGAGACTTCATAAGGCCGTAGTCAAATATAATGAGTGTAGGGGATAAGCGTGAACAAGAAAACATTTGCTGATTTCGTTAAGTATGTCTTCTTGATAAACAGATTACTCAAATATTGAAGCCAACAATCATCAAAAGAACTGACTCAGAACGTGAAACACTAATGGTACAAATGCTTCGTATCTTACACGTATAATTAAGTATACTAAACTATTATGCGCGGTTTCTTTTTGCTTCAGAAAGAGTTGAGTCAAATTTCCCTCTGCATTATCAGCCTTTGCATTATTTAATCTATTTTAGAAAGGCTGCTCCACTGGCAAAAAAGGTAGCTCCTCTGGCAAAATGTGCTTTCATATTTTTCTTAGCTAACTCAATATTTTTATCCTTCAAAGCCTTAAGAATGGCGCGGTGTTCTTTGTCTGTTTGACCGTAATCATTATCGGGATGTGTGTTTTTTGTTATTTGTTGATGAAACAAAGGTATATGACTGTTCAAGTATGTTTGAAGAAGTTTTTTGTTCCCTGAGCATTCCATTAAAGTTTCGTGAAATTTCAAATCTGCTTCGTTGGCTCCGGCAAAAAATCCTTGTTCAACCATAGAACTAAAGGCATCACAAATTTTATCCAGTTTTGCAACTTGTTCTTTTGAGATTTTTTCGCACGCAACGCTTATAGCTCCTAACTCAAGTATTTCCCGAAGTTCCCTAATCTGAGTAATATCTTCATGTGTGAAAGAGGTAACAAAATACCCACCTTTTGGCCCTAATATAACCAACCCTTCTCCTAATAATCTGGTTAATGCTTCTCGGATTGCCATTCTACTAACGCTAAGTTTCTTAGCCCAGAAATCTTCCTTGAGTCGGGTGTCTGGCGAGACTTGAATGGTCAATATTTTTCTTCGTAACTCCGTGTAGGCTTTAAGAGCCATTGACTCACTTTTCATAGATTAATTAGAT
>JBBSBG010000394.1:0-3246 GCA_038251495.1 Cytophagales bacterium | reverse complement strand
TAAAACCTGAAATACTGATTATTTTTGCGAGATTTTATAGACCCACAAAGACACTATGCCACGAGATCGCAGTATTCGCTCCGTATTAATCATCGGTAGCGGCCCTATTATTATTGGTCAAGCCTGTGAATTTGATTATGCCGGGTCGCAGGCGGCTCGCTCATTACGCGAAGAAGGGATAGAGGTAATTCTGATCAACTCCAATCCGGCTACCATCATGACTGATAAAGTGACAGCCGACCATGTTTATCTGCTTCCTCTGGATAAAAAATCAATTCGAGAAATTCTTGAAAAACATCATGTCGATGCTGTGTTGCCCAGTATGGGCGGTCAAACAGCCCTAAATCTATGCATCGATTGTGAAAAGGCAGGTATCTGGCAGAATTATGGAGTCCGCATTATCGGAGCGGACATCCAAGCAATTGAAACAACCGAAGATCGGGAAAAATTTAGGCTAAAAATGATTGAACTGGGGGTTGGGGTTTGCAAGGGAGCAACCGCCACTTCATTTCTAGAAGGCAAGGAGATAGCTCAGGAAATAGGATTTCCGTTAGTGATTCGTCCTTCCTACACACTGGGAGGTACTGGCGGTGGGTTTGTAAATACACCCGAAGAATTTGATGCAGCACTTAATCGCGGGTTGCATGCTTCACCCACGCATGAAGTGTTGGTTGAGCAGAGTATCATGGGCTGGAAGGAATACGAACTTGAACTTCTACGCGATGGATTAGGCAACGTAATTATTATCTGTTCGATAGAGAATTTTGATCCGATGGGTATTCACACCGGAGACTCTATAACGGTTGCACCTGCCATGACTTTGTCGGATACCGTATATCAAAACATGCGCGATCTGGCCATTAAAATGATGAATGGAATTGGGCAGTTTGCAGGTGGTTGCAATGTTCAGTTTTCGGTAAATCCGGATACAGATGATATTATTGGGATTGAGATCAACCCACGGGTATCGCGCTCATCAGCACTTGCCTCGAAAGCAACCGGTTATCCAATTGCGAAAATTGCAGCAAAACTTGCCATTGGTTATAACCTCGATGAGTTAAGTAACGCCATCACTGGAACAACTACTGCCTACTTCGAGCCTGCGATTGATTATGTGATTGTAAAAATCCCACGCTGGAATTTCGATAAGTTTCAAGGAGCAGATCGCAGACTGGGCCTGCAAATGAAATCGGTTGGTGAAGTGATGGGCATTGGAAGAAATTTTCAGGAAGCCTTACAGAAAGCGTGTCAGTCACTTGAGATCAGGAGAAATGGTTTAGGCGCTGATGGAAAAGAATTGACCGATAAAACTGAACTTTTGTATAGCCTTAAGAATCCTAGCTGGAATCGACTCTTCCATATTTATGATGCCATGAAGTTGGGCATCTCCATGAAGACCATTCTTAACCTTACTAAGATTGATAAATGGTTTTTAGAGCAAATCTGGGAACTGATTGACGTTGAAAAGGAAATTGAAAAGTATAAACTAGAGACACTGCCTGTAGAATTAATGCGAAAGGCGAAAGAAAAAGGTTATGCCGATCGTCAGATTGCACACTTAATTGATTGTAAGGAAAGTGAAGTTCACAGCAAGCGAAAGGAGATGGGCATCAATCGCGTTTATAAAATGGTTGATACCTGTGCCGCAGAGTTTGACGCAAAGACTGCTTACTATTATTCAACGTTCGATGCAGAAAATGAATCAATCTCTTCCGATAAAAAGAAAGTAATTGTGCTTGGCTCTGGGCCGAACCGAATCGGGCAAGGTATTGAATTTGATTACTCATGTGTGCATGGAATTCTTGCAGCGAAAGAAGCCGGATATGAAGCCATCATGATCAACTGCAATCCTGAAACCGTTTCTACCGATTTTGATATTGCCGATAAACTTTATTTCGAGCCGGTATTCTGGGAACATTTGTGGGACATCATTCAACATGAAAAACCTGAAGGTGTAATCGTGCAATTAGGCGGACAAACTGCCTTAAAGCTTGCCGAGAAACTTGAGAAGAACGGAATAAAAATAATGGGTACTTCCTTTGAAGCGCTTGATTTAGCTGAAGATCGTGGAAGTTTCTCATCACTACTTAAAGAACTCAACATACCATACCCAGAGTTTGGTGTTGCTACTAATGCTGACGAAGCTTTAGAGGCCTCGAAAATAATTGGCTTCCCGCTTTTAGTAAGACCTTCGTATGTATTGGGTGGCCAAAGCATGAAGATTGTTATCAATGAGAAAGAATTAGAAAATCATATTCTTGATATCTGGAAACACTTACCCGAAAATAAAGTACTACTCGATCATTTTCTCGATGGTGCTATTGAAGCTGAGGCAGATGCAATTTGCGATGGCGAAGATGTTTACATCATTGGCATTATGCAGCATATAGAACCGGCAGGCATTCATTCGGGTGACTCGTATGCGGTGCTGCCACCTTATAATCTTGGCGATTTGATAATCAAACAAATTGAAACGTTTACCAAACGAATCGCACTTGCCTTAAAAACTGTTGGACTGATCAATATTCAGTTCGCGATTAAGAACGATAAGGTTTACATCATCGAGGCAAACCCAAGAGCCTCGCGCACCGTGCCTTTCATCTGCAAAGCTTATGATGAGCCTTATGTAAATTATGCCACCAAGGTAATGCTGGGCGATAAGAAAGTGAAAGACTTTAATTTCAATCCAACTAAAAAGGGTTATGCTATTAAAGTTCCGGTTTTCTCATTCAACAAATTCCCTGAAGTAAATAAAGAATTAGGTCCTGAAATGAAATCAACAGGCGAAGCGATTCATTTTATTGATGACTTAATGGACGATTACTTCATGAATATATACGCGGAGCGCAATCTGTATTTAAGCAGATGATTTAATCATGCTCAATCTTTACATTCAGGCGTTTAGTTAGATGGCTGGCTTGTGATAGACAATTCATCTGAAATTCCCCTTAAAATCGCTGAAGGGAACCGACTTGTTGAATTATCCGTTTACAACCATGATATTTGGTTTAAAATAGAACCAGAAAATAATAAATGAGCATTAGGGAGTTTTCCAATCTTAGCGAAAAAATTAGCAGAGGAATTCTTTTGGCTACATCTCGGTTAAAAGAAAAGACAATAAAAGAAGGTGGCGAGTTGGTCTATTCAAAAAACGGAAAGATTATCAGAGTACAAGCAAAAGATTTAAAATAGTATGTTCAGATTTCTCCTTATTATATCCTTAGTGGGATACGTTTTATACAAAGT
>JBBSBG010000393.1:0-3272 GCA_038251495.1 Cytophagales bacterium | reverse complement strand
TTGGTATCTATCTGGAAAAGAGTGCCTTATATGATATGGTTCTGGCTAAGCTGAAGAACATCCCTGAAATAACGAGCATCCACTACACTACTGGCAACTATTCCATGTTTGTAAAAATCCATTGCCGGGATACTAACCACCTTAAGGAAGTGCTTCACGATAAAATGCAGCAAGTTGCAGGAATAGAGCGAACGGAGACTATGATCTCTCTGGAAGAAAGCCTTGATCGAAGCTTAAAACTGACTTGATGAAATAAAATTCATGGTTCTTAGAACCTTAAACAGTCACATTTGTTGTAAATTTGAAGATTATTTGAAATTAGTCTAAATAGACACGATGAACAAAGACAACCAGGTTCTAGAAGAAATAACATCAAAGGAATACGAGCACGGCTGGACTGTTGATCTGGAGGCCGATGAAGCTCCAATGGGTCTGAACGAAGATACTGTTCGATTTATTTCAGCAAAGAAAGGTGAACCTGAATGGTTATTAGAATGGCGGTTGAAAGCCTTCCGCCTATGGCAAAAGATGGTAGAACCTAAGTGGCCTAACGTACACTACCCTCCTATTAATTATCAAGATATTATTTATTACTCGGCACCAAAGAAAAAAACCGGGGTCAGTAGTCTTGAGGAGGTTGATCCCGAATTGATAAAGACTTTTGAAAAATTAGGAATTTCAATCACAGAGCAAAAACGATTGACTGGTATAGCCGTAGATGCCGTTATTGATAGCGTATCTGTAGCCACTACTTTCAAAGTCAAACTGAGTGAGTTAGGAATTATCTTTTGTTCCTTCAGCGAAGCGGTGCGCGAACATCCAGATTTGATTAAGAAATATTTAGGTTCAGTTGTTCCAATTAACGACAACTACTTTGCTGCACTCAACAGTGCTGTCTTTTCGGATGGTTCTTTCTGTTACATTCCAAAAGGTGTTCGGTGCCCGATGGAATTATCAACTTACTTCCGTATTAACGCGGCCAATACCGGGCAGTTTGAACGGACGTTGATCGTTGCCGAAGAAGGTTCATATGTCAGTTACCTGGAAGGTTGTACCGCGCCTATGCGTGATGAAAATCAATTGCATGCCGCGGTGGTTGAACTTTACACTATGAAAGCTGCCGAGATAAAATACTCAACGGTGCAAAACTGGTATCCGGGTGATAAGAATGGAAAAGGTGGTATTTACAATTTTGTAACTAAGCGTGGATTGTGTGCTGGCGATCATTCTAAAATTTCCTGGACACAAGTAGAAACAGGTTCTGCGATTACTTGGAAATATCCATCGTGCGTTTTAAAAGGTGATTATTCTGTTGGCGAATTTTATTCCGTAGCAATTACTAATAATTATCAGCAAGCCGATACGGGCACCAAAATGACTCACATCGGAAAGAATACCCGTTCACGCATTGTGAGCAAAGGCATTTCCGCTGGCAAATCGCAGAATAGTTATCGTGGTCAGGTGCAAGTATTGAAGCGTGCTTCGAATGCAAGAAATCACTCGCAATGTGATTCATTACTGATGGGCGATCAATGTGGAGCCCATACGTTTCCGTATATCGATGTTGAAAATAGCAGCGCCCGTATTGAACATGAAGCAACTACTTCTAAAATTGGTGAGGATCAAATCTTCTATTGCTTACAGCGAGGTATTAGTGAAGAGGCAGCTGTAGCACTAATCGTGAATGGGTATGCAAAGGAAGTATTGAATCAACTACCAATGGAGTTTGCTGTAGAAGCCCAGAAGCTTCTTGCTTTAACCCTAGAAGGTAGTGTAGGTTAGTTCAAAATTCAATGTTCAAAATTTAAAATTGAATGAGTAAAATAAATTCCTTTGAAGACCTTAATGAATTCACAAAATTAAATAGCGCAGCCTATTGAAATCAGTAAACAGCTTTTAGGTTTCATCTCCTACTTCAAAAGCTCTGAATTAAAAGGAGAAAAATATATCAAATAACCCAAAGAGTCTTATGGGGCAAAATCCAATCATGAATCTTGATCTTTAAATTTTGAGTTTAATTATGTTAACGATAAAAAATATACAAGCAAAAGTTGCCGATAAACAAATCTTAAACGGGATTGATTTAAAAGTAAATGCCGGAGAAGTGCACGCCATCATGGGTCCGAATGGTTCTGGCAAGAGTACGCTTGCATCTGTATTATCCGGAAGGGAAGAGTATGAAGTAACGGGTGGTGAAATTGATTTTCTTGGAAAAAATCTTCTTGAGTTATCGCCAGAAGATCGTGCGCGTGAAGGAATATTTATGGCCTTTCAATATCCCGTAGAAATTCCGGGAGTGAGTACTATCAACTTCATGAAAACCGCACTCAATCAGATTCGCGAATACCGAGGTTTGCAAGCACTTGACTCTGTTTCGTTTTTACAATTGATGAAAGAACGAATGGCTTTGGTGGAAATTGATCAATCGTTATTAAGTCGCTCTTTAAATGAAGGTTTCTCAGGCGGTGAAAAAAAACGCAACGAAATTTTTCAAATGGCAATGCTTGAACCGAAGTTGGCTATACTTGACGAAACTGATTCAGGGTTGGACATTGATGCGTTGCGCATTGTAGCGAATGGTGTAAACAAACTGCGAAATAAGAACAATGCAATAATTGTTGTTACTCATTATCAGCGATTGCTCGAGCATATTGTACCAGATTTTGTTCATGTTTTATACAAGGGCAAGATTGTAAAATCAGGAACAAAAGACTTAGCGCTTGAATTAGAAGCTAAAGGATACGATTGGATTAAAAATGAAGTAGCCATTGCCTGATATGAGTACACTAGCAACAAGCCAAAACATAAGTAACGAGATAGTAAACAGCTTTCAAGTAACTGATTTTTCTTCCGCTATTGAAAATAGGACGAATGCAATTGAAGTCCTTAAATCAAAAGGGTTACCCGGAAGCAAACAGGAAGAATACCGCTTCACTCCTATCACAAAAAATCTGGAGAAAAAATTTACCTGGAAAAGCAAGCCAGTTGCAGCGTCAATAACATCAGTTGGTAAGTTTTTGATTCCTGCAGTTGATGCATTCGTTCTAGTACTTGTTAACGGTTCTTATTCAAAAGAACTATCTACTAAAGAATTTTCGAAAGGCATTACAGTCTTATCACTAAAAGATGCTCTTGAAAGTAATCATCCCGTTGCAGCGAAACACTTTGATAAATTAGTAAACTCTGAATCAGATTCTTTTGCCGCATTGAACACTGCATTCTGGCAAGATGGAATTTTTATCCACGTTTCTGAAAACACGACCTTAGAAAAG
>JBBSBG010000392.1:0-3280 GCA_038251495.1 Cytophagales bacterium | reverse complement strand
TGGGGATCACCTCTTCCCATTCCGAACAGAGAAGTTAAGTCCACCCGCGCTGATGGTACTAGGGTAAAACCCGGGAGAGTAAGTCGTTGCCTATTTTTATTGCCTAAAGCCTTCGTAAAATGTACGAAGGCTTTTTTTATGTTCTGTTAGAAAGAATTTTGTTGAGTGGTAACACCTCATGTGCTCGTCTCGAATTTTTGTAGTTTTGGGATTGGTGAAGAAGCATTGCATTTTAACTATTATCCTAGCTTTAATTCTGGCGAGTTTGTTTAGCTCTTGCGAGGATCGGAAAGTAACTTACTGGGACGCAATCGATCAGAATTCTGTTTTAATTTTTGAGACAATACATCGTCCTATTGTAACAGAAAAAATACTACAACCATTTTTTAGAGTATCATCCACAGCTTTTGTAGTTTCATTACAAAGCATTGCTAAAAATGAATATGAATTGCTCTATTCATATCCGTTGATAGAGAAAGAATATACTTTATTACTTAAGGACACAAGTCTTTCTCAATCAAAACAAAAAATTGTAAGCCGACTTTATAATGGAAGTGAGGTAAAGGAAATAAGAAATGATAAGAATGCAGTGATCGTGGCCTTCACTTATTTTGATGGAGTATTCCTATTAAGTAAATCTTCATTCTTAATTGAAAATGCAATTCGAACAATTGCTGACAAGAAGGGGATCAATTTTAGAATTCAGAATAAAAAATTATTTCAGTTTGCATCCATAAAGTCGGATGCGGGCAATCTTTATGTAAACTTCAATCAACTTTCTCATTCAGCGTTAGCCAATTCTACGTTAACAAATTCAATACCTCTGCTAAATCAGTTTGCTAAATCTGCTATGTTGGATGTTAAAGTTGGTGAATCTTTTATTTCGATGAATGGCTTTACCGTTGATAGCATTAAACAGCAAGCAAGCTTGGCGGTTTTTCAAGATCAGCGAGCAGTTAAGTTTGAGATGGCTCGATTTATCCCTAATTCTTCAAAAGCATCAATTCATTATGGATTTTCTGACTTTAAGAAGTTAGCTAAAGCGATCGGAGCTAAGAATGATTTAGAATCAGATCTTGCGGATGAGTTAACCGTATGCACGATTGATCAAGAGCAGAATAAGTTCTTGCTATTTATTAAGCTGAAGGATTATAATTTGGTATCCCTTGACTCTGGAGATTACTTTGAGTCGTATGCCGGATATGAAATAAGAAGTAGTAAGTCGAGTAAATTGTCTCAAACATTTCGGGATTTGATTCCCAAAGGGAATTATGAATATTATACAGTGAGAGAAAACTTTGGATTTTTTGCAGGAGATGTTACAGATATTAAATCATTGATTGATGCTATTGAAAGTGATGACACTTGGGGTAGATCTCTTTCCTTTCAAAGATTTTATGAAAGAGGATTGCAGGAAAGTAATATTTCAATGTTCTTCAAAGAACCAATATTCAACGATGAGATTAATAAAAAATGGAAGCCGCTCATTGACTCCTTGCATCTGTCATCACTGGAATGGGCAAGTGTTCAGTTGACTTCGCTTGACAATCATTTCTACACAAGCATAAACATTGAAACAACCCCAACTGAAAAAGGAAAGACAAACAAACCGAGTCGTGCTGAACGAGCTTCTTTTAGATTGCCGAATACCATTGCATCCGGACATATAGTTAAAAGCCATGTGTCTTCAAATGAAGAATTGATTTTGCAAGACTCTACTTTTAAAATACATCTTTTCTCCATTGCTAATGGTATTCTTTGGCAATATCCATTGGATGGAATGATTCAGGGTGTTCAAGAGCTTGATTATTTCAAGAATAATAAATTTCAATATTTTATTACTACCCCAACATCCCTCTATATTATTGATAGGCTTGGTCGTGATGTGCAGGGGTTTCCCAAAAAATACCCGTTCACGATTAATCATTCCGAAGTTGTTGATTACGATAAAAGCAAAAACTACCGGTTTTTACTTTCTGCTGGAGAAAACGTTTATATTCTTGATAAAAACGGTGCCGAGCTAGAGGGTTGGAATCCCAAAAAGCTAACCTCAAAAATTAATGATGCTCAACATTATCGAATAGGTGGTAAAGATTACTTCGTGATTTTTACGGAGGATGGCTCAGTCCATTTCTTTAATCGCAGAGGAGATTACGAGACAGGATCTCCTATTAAACTAAAACTATTTTCCGGAGATTATTTTATCGAAAAGGGAACTCAGCTATCGAATACTTTTCTTTATACTATCTTAACTGAAGGCATTGTAACCAAGCGAAGTCTTGACGGAAAAATTATTTCGCAAGAAAATCTTGTAAAAGGTAATAACTCAAAGTATTCACTAATTACTACTAAAACCGGAAAGTCTGATTTTTTCTGTATTCGTATTGATAATGATAAGATAGCCGTGTTCAACAAACTCAACCAACTGGTTTTTGAAAAACAGAATCCAGGCTCTTCCAAACTTATTATTTTGGCTGTTAATTTATCAGTAGACAGAACTATTTTTTGTTTCTATGATGATGAACAAAAGTTTTCTTATCTGTATGATCAGATTGGAAATTCGGTTTTAAACAGACCGTTGGAAAGTAGTACTGTGCCTGTGTTTGGATTGGACACTAAAAACAAAAAGTTTTTTATCTATTCATTTTTTGAAGATGCAGTTACGGTAACTCCCGTTAATTAAGGATAGTAAGATCACCTCATAATTATAAAAGACTTGCCTTCGCTCAAGGATTCTGAAATATCATTTGCCTCGACTCTTTTCCAAATTATCCCACATCTCATCTGAGATTCCTTCCAGGTGACTAAACTCGCCACCGTTTCGAAGCCATTCGCCACCATCAATTGTAATCACTTCGCCATTGATGTAGGCTGAATAATCAGACATAAGGTAAGCGGCCAGATTTGCCAACTCCTGATGTTCGCCTACACGCTTAAGTGGAATACGTTTTGCCGGATCAAACTTTTGAACAAGCTCGCCCGGTAATAACCTGCTCCACGCGCCTTCAGTTGGGAACGGACCTGGTGCAATGGCGTTACTTCTGATATTATATTTTGCCCACTCTACAGCTAAGGAACGAGTGAGTGCCAACACGCCTGCCTTGCTGCATGCTGAGGGAACCACATAACCTGACCCCGTCCATGCGTAGGTGGTTACAATGTTTAAAAAAGTACCAGGCTGTTTTTTTGAAATCCAATGCTTGCCGATGGCAAGCGTCATGTAATACGTTCCTTTCAAAACAATATCAACTACTATATCAAAGGCGCGATGTGAAAGCCG
>JBBSBG010000391.1:0-3284 GCA_038251495.1 Cytophagales bacterium | reverse complement strand
GCCACAGTTCCAGGGAATGACTCATTATCGCCAATTAATAGGTGACAAAGGCCATAAGACTTAACATTACCAACACAGGCGCAAATCTGTTCATCAATATATTCAATCAGCTCGTTCATAATCTTGATTCAATTGCTTTGAAAAAAATAGCATCCTCTTTATCGGTAGTGTTGAAAATATCTTTATCGTATTTATCTTTACCTTCCATCCAATCCCTTTTATCAGCATTGAAAGTATTTGTAAAACCTATCCCGTATTCATTCAAAATTGGATTAATGGTAGTTCCCAAATCCATCATCATCTGATCGGTGTTTCTTAAATTCACAAATCCAGAACCCTTTCCGGTTAAAGATTTATATTCACGATAACCACCCTTAAAGTAAGTTTTGCCTGTATTCCTTGATTGATTCTTACGGGAAATAGAAATCGGCTTAGTGCCGTAAGTGCCTATCCTTGAATTGCTGCTATCCTTCCCTTTTACAAATATGCGCTCTGACTGTGCAGCCAAAACGCTGTTTATCGCACCGATGTAAATCTTTTCAGACTTTATCAGTCGATTTATGTCGTTTATTAAAATATCGTAACCCTTAACGGCCACAACCTTTGCATCCTCTTTTTTTGCTCATGGTAAATTCGTTACAGATTTAACAGTTGATTTACATAAAAAACAAGTCGGGTCTTCTGTGATCTTAATACTCATAGTGGCCGCGTCTAAAGCAGCCTTATAGTCATCGTTATGAATAGTAAGTAACTCGGTAGCCCTTTCAGCCGTCAATAGGCTGGTTAAATTCACTCGCTGCGTTGTTATCCGTTCTTTCATGGTGTCAACACCCAAACGATAAAACAAAGCAAACTGGAATAAAGGAAGGTTTTCTAAAATGAACTTTTCAATCGAACAGTAAACAACAATCTTTGCGTTAATGCCTCCACCGTTTATCTGTGTTACTGAAGACTCGTCTCCGGCACATTTGAAGCAAAGTTTATCACCTAAATAAGTATCATAGTCATAATACTTGTTTTTGGTTTCCCTTAAAGAAACAGTCTGAGGATCGAATACAATGTATAATGTATCGACCTCAAAGTCCTCATAAACTTCAATCGTGTTTCTTCCAGCCTCAAAATTAGCCGTAACAGAAAATAGAACCTCCCCTTCTGCATTATCTTGATAGATTGTAATTGTTCCCGAACTTGGTGAAACGTCTTCCGCAAATACTGTAAGCGTCAAAACCTGAATACGTCCGTACTTAGGCATCGGTGTGTGAATCTTTACTCCTGATAGTCCGCTTCGCGTGTTGAAGTCAGCTAAAAACTCAGATGTTTCACGTGTAACTAATTTCTTATCGATGTGAAACCTTCCCGCTAACTTAGCCTGAACGTCAATCCTTAGATTTACTTGCGCTTTCTTGTATAGATACTGAAAACATTCTTCATTGTCCTCTTGATCTTCCTTCGTTAAATCATCCAAAAGCGATAAGGTACAGCCAGACAAGTCCGTGAAATATAACCCGGATTTGCTGGCCGTACTGTTATCGGCTTTTATGTAGTTCTGGAACACTAAACGCTTGTGGCGGTGTATCCAAATACTCCTGTCATGCCTACCAATTCATCATCACAAGCAGGTGAACCCGCAGGGCTTGCCTCTTCGCTAAATGAATCTGCCTGGTATGCGCTGAACATATCCAACCATGTGGAAACTTTAACATTCCACGTCTTATTACAAGTGAATTCAAAATCCAAATCCCACTTCAATTTAGGATAAACAGGATCAGGAATAACGATATGACGCTGAGTCTCGGTGTTGATTCCGATGTTTTGGTTTTCGTTGAACCACAGCAAGTGAAGCACGTTAGGCGCGAAGGAAATGAACTTGTTCGCTCCCAATACGCTGTTTGCCGCTTGATCGAGGAAGAAAGCTGCGCCAGCCTGTGCAATTGCGCTATCATAAGCTACTCCGTTTGCATTGCAGCAAGAGAACTTAGACAATTGCATGAATTTTTGAAGGTTTCCTTCACCCACGAAACGCGGCACACCGCTTAACTGGTTGTACTGATAGTCCAAAAGGAAATCAGAATAGTTTGCAAACAAAGGAGTTTGCACACCAATGGTTGAATCTGTTCCAAGAATCTTTTTTGTCTTGTACGCTCCGGCTGCAGTTGTTGCATCGCCATTTTGGTGACGGTTTACTCCGATATAGTTATCGGCCTGAGCCAAAAGATACTCACTTGCCTTCTCACGAAGAGCGCGGATGTAAGACATCAAATACTCATCAACAAATGCCTTAGTGTCTTGGCAGATGTTTACCATCTTAGCGTTGTCGAACGTAAGAACAGGGCTTGAAATGTGCTTGTTGATTGTTACGTCAACTGAGTTTTCAGCAGGTTCTGTTCCGGCATCGCAAATGCTTGGCACGTCCTCATCTTCAAGGATTTCGCAAGCCTTAGCGCGTACTTTGTAAACTACTTTTGATTTTACGAACTTCTTACCCATTTGGGTGTTGTTCAAATCAAGTTTGATAGAACCATTTTCAGGGTCTAAAAGCGCGTCTAACATACCTGTCTGACGGCCTAAAAGAAAAGGGTTGTTACTTTTTGTAAGATCACCCATGTAACGAAGGATTCTTTCACATCCTCCGGCTAAATCGATATATGGTGTTGCCATTTTTTTAAGAAAATTTTAAAAAGGGAAACCACTATTTACGCTGCATCTAATCTCATCTTGTCCTTTAAGGTTAAAGGTTGATCTGATGGAATTTGTTGATGTGGCGTTGGTGGTGGTGGTGTATGCTCTCCCGAATTAGACTTCTTAATGTAAGGGTCGTATTCTTTCTTGAGAACATCATTTAGGGTTACTTTGTTGTTACCCTCGTAAACGTCTGTTATTACCCCATCCACATCTTTGCGAATGTTGATAATCGAGTCATCTTTTTCATCGAACTCCAGGATGAAGTTCTTTTTCAAAGAATCTATTGTGCTGCTTGCTAAGAAACTTTTGTGCTTTTCGCTTGAGAACTCAGGGGCTAAATCAAACGCTGTTAATTTGTTTCTTAAAGCGTAATCGAGTTTTACTCCTTTGATCTCTTTATCAAAAGTAGTATTTTTTTCTTTAATACTTGTTTCAAGTGAAGAAATTTTTTGATGCAGATCTTCTTCGCGCTTTCTGGCTGCTTCTGAAATCTTCTTTGTGCTTTCTTCGCCACCCTTGCCGATGTTGTCTAAAGCCTTCTCAATCAATTCCATTTTTACCAAAGTGTCCGGCTCTGCGTCAATCATTCGCTGATCTTCGTC
>JBBSBG010000390.1:0-3287 GCA_038251495.1 Cytophagales bacterium | reverse complement strand
GGTACTTGTTGGCAAAATAAAAATTCTTTTCATCCGAAGCGGTTGTTGTTGTTCGGTCTTCATAGGAAAATAGTTCACCCTTCAACTCGGATGAAATTTCGTAATTACGCTTCGTCCATAGCAAATCACCAGCAGAGCTGAACCCATGGAGCATAAAGTAATCGTGATTCAAATCTTCATAGCTTAATACAATAGCGATGCCTGATCGTGTTGTGCCTACTAATTGCGGTTGAAACAAATTTTCAGTTTTTGGTTCATATGAAGAGAAGGAAGCCCGGCCTTCTTTAAATAGCGACTGGCTTTCTGTCGGATTTTCTTTTCGTTCGATGGGGTCATAATAAAACTTTTTATCTTTTACTGTGCGTATCGCAAAAGCATTATCACCATAATCAAATTCCATGGAGAAAATTTTCTCGCCTTTCTCCTCAGCGTTCGATTTTATTTGACTTTCGGACAACACAGATTCTACTTTGCCAGTATTCAGATCGATGGCTTGGTAATTAATTCCACGCATCATTATTTTATTGCCAATGGCATAGAGTGGCTCAAGGCCTTCAAGCCTGAATAGTTCAGCACCTGTCTCTTTATTTAAAAAATAGGTTTTGTTGGTATAGATGGATTCCAACACATTATCAACAGGTCTTTCACGCACGGTTTCAACAAGCCCATGTGCAATAACTGTATTTTGGTGCACACTCAATGAAGTGGCGTAGCTCATATCCTCAACCTTGCTTTGAATAGTAAAAAACACAAAAAGCAGAATGGGAGCCAGGCCTGGCAACCAATAGAAACCTTTCAAACTTTTCTCAAGGCCATATTTAGTGGGGTGCTTCCGGAGAAGGTAAATCAGCAACAAGGAGCCGCCTGCGCACATGACAAATATGATTATATAGGCTAGGTTACTGTTAAAAAACATCATCATAGAGCAAAGTATTGATAATTCTAGCATTCTATTTACCAAAATTAATTTGATCCACCTACACGGTATTAGAAAAGTGCCCAACTATGTATTATAACATCCCCTATCTGCTTCATTCTTTAAACCCTTAGTAGTAGAGTTTTTTAGTAAATATTCTACCTGATGACATAGGGTTGACACTCGCCCCTTCTACAAAAGAGAAGGGTAGGCGGAGTTTTTAGAGATGCCCTTAATAAATATTCTACCTGATGACATAGTGTTGACACTCGCCAACAGTATCTTGGCTTTCAAATGAGAATCTATTGAGGTTAACGTTGGCTTACAGAATAAAGAATAAAGAATATGGAATTTGTAAAAAGTGAGAAGGTCAGTAAGCTGTTGGAGAATTATCCGCGCACCGCACAAGCAAAACTCAATCAGTTGCGTAAACTAATCGTGGCAACTGCGGAAGAAACCGAAGGCGTTGATAAGTTAGTTGAATCCACCAAGTGGGGCGAGCCAAGCTACCTTACCAAGACCGGAAGCACAATCCGCATGGATTGGAAAGCGAAGACACCCGATACCTATTACCTGTATTTCATTTGTTCAACCCAACTCGTAAACACATTCCGAATCATTTTTGGGGACGAGCTGGAGTTTGAAGGCGATCGGGCAATTGTTCTGGACTTGAAAGAGCCAATGCCATCAATCGCGCTGAAGCGATGTATAACCCTTGCACTCACGTACCAGAAAGTGAAACATTTACCTATGCTTGGCGTCTGATTTAGCGCATTGATTCTGGTAATAGACTATGTATAACGTTTCATCTTTCAAGCAAGTAAGTGTGGGGAGTCGAAAGCAAGACTGCCGTAGAATAGAAATCACAAGCTTAATTGCTTTTCATGGCTACTTTTAAAGTAAACCCTCCTGTGGCCAATCCTTCTGCTCCGGCAACACCTATCACAACTTTGTAAGGGATGTTAATGGCTACAAGGTCTGTTACCGTGCGGGTGTGATCTTGAGATTTACCAACTTTAGGTCTGTCCCATTTATGATCTGCTTCACAACGAATACAGGAATTTAAGTGGGGCACCAGCTCGTTATTGGTAGCACCAACTTCATAGGCATAAATGCTAAAATTCGCATGCTCATCGTCAGGAATTAAGGTTACAGTCATTTCCGAATATTTAGGAATTATACCAGAAAAGAAAACATGATTGCCTGTAAACTTTTGTTTTTGAGTTTCAGGGAAGCACGCATTGGCACTACTCCATGCCCATGATAAATCATCAAGGGGTTGTCCTTGAGATAGATTTCCTTTGTAAGAAATTTCACCGTTTGCTATGGGCTCTATTTTAGTTATCGTTTGTTTTACTTCACTCATAAAAGAATATTTACATAATTGCCTCTCATTCGTGTTTAAATCTAAGATTATTTTTGAATTTATTTGAGTATCATGGTTGTTGGTCAAACATTCCGAATTCAAGCATCGTCTCTCGCAGAGGACGGTGCGAATAAGCTGTGAGAAAATTTTAGATGAAACTGACCTTCAATAAATACTATTTTGCATTAGCCGTGCTGCTGGTTATCACCGAAGTTGATATTTTAGAATCTCATCGGCTGTGCACTATCTTATAGAGAGTAGTCCCCGGCAGCCTCAGGTTGATACGGTATATCAATAATTTGAAAATGACCCAGCCCCCCGGGGATTTTCCACGAAACTTGATTACCTTTTTGCTGGCCAATAAGCGCGATACCGATCAGGGAGAGTATAGAAATCTTGTTTTCCTGGCTATTTGCATTTTCAGGATAGGTGATGGTCAATTCTATTTCTTTTTGGCTCAGTAACTCTTGTAACCTTACGGTAGAATTTATGGTAATCACTGTTTTGGGTACATTATGTTGTGAGATGGTCTTTGCCGATTGCAACGTAATATAAAGTTCCTTTTCCATAACAGATAGTTTATCTATTGAAGGAACATAATTCATTCTTGCCAACAGGCGATGATAGTCTACCAACGTAATCAATGTATTCTTCATGGTATTTATTTTTCTCAATTAGTAGGACACGATGTGTGCCAATTTTATGTACTGCCTACACCAACAAAAACCATTATCGGCTTTACAAATACGAGTAAAAAACGTCCAGCTGGGTAAATGTTACTCGGTGGTAAATGATGTTGTTGCTCTTCGTTGCCTAGCATCAGTCAATCTTAGTAGATTTGTTGGAGTGAAAAACCTTATTGCGGAAAAAAAACTTAAGGAACGGGTAAAGGAATTAAAATGCCTTTATACGATTTCTAAAATTGCTTCTGAAGAAGATCATGACTTAAATGCCATTCTTGCTAAGACACTCACCATTTTACCGCTAGCCATGCAATTTCCAACT
>JBBSBG010000389.1:0-3291 GCA_038251495.1 Cytophagales bacterium | reverse complement strand
TTCACGGTCCACATAAAATAAATAATCGAACTCGGTATTGATGAACTTATCTGCTGCGCTCGATTTCAGGTTTCCAAAAAATGATAGATCCTCTATGGTAAAGAAATCAAACTTGAACTCGTAGTTTTCCTTTTTTGCGGGAAGGTATTCCAAAACCGTTACTTTCTTGCCGTCTTTTTCCAGCAAGTGAATGAATTCTTTTACGTCCTGGTGTTTTTGTTTGTCCTCAACACTAAAAACAACTCCCACGTTAGTCGCTTGTTTGTATGGTTTGCTGCCACGCAGTGTTTTATTCCTTTTGAGCGCTGTGGCCGTGCGCATTTTAAGGAAGTTCATTTTAAACATAGCCGAAAGCTAATAAAAAGTGATGGAATGTAACATGATTCATTTCTTAAGCATGGCATTGAAATCTTCTTCCGAGATTATTTTTACTTCAAGTTTCTGAGCTTTCTCGCGTTTGGCGGGGCCCATGTTTTCACCTGCTAAAAGATAATCGAGTTTTATGGAAATAGAAGAAAGAACCCGACCACCATTGGCGATAATAATATCCTTCAACTGGTCGCGCTCGAAATTCTGAAATACGCCCGAAATCACAAAAGATTTATCATCTAAAACATTGCTGAGTTTTTCTGCTTCTTTTTGGGTTGATTCAAATTGTAATCCAGCTTTCTGTAAACGGTCAATCTCACGCAGGTTATCTGAGTCTTTAAAATAATCAACTACACTTTGAGCAATCTTTTCACCAACTTCGGGCGCTTCTAATAATTGATCGTAAGTGGCAATGGAAAGCGCATCCATGTTCTTGAAATACCGCGCTAATTTTTCAGCCACTGTTTTTCCCACAAAGCGAATGCCGATGCCAAACAACACATTTTCAAAAGGCTGATTTTTAGATTGATTGATTCCCTCTAAAATATTTTGAGCTGATTTATCTTTTACCTTATCAAGTTCCAGTAGTTGCTCTTTGGTTAAATAAAATAGATCCGCTGGTGATTTTACAAATCCTAACTCAAACAATTGCCTGATGGTTTGTTCACCCATCGAATCAATATACATTGCTTTGCGCTGAATGAAGTGCTCAATCTTGCCTTTAATTTGTGGTGGGCATCCTTTTTCATTTGGGCAATAATGATTGGCTTCGCCTTCCTTGCGGATAAGGGGAGTTTTACATTCCGGACAATGGGTGATATATTCAATTGGTTTATTTGAAGACTTTCTCTTTGCAAGAAGTACGCCTGTAACCTTCGGAATTATCTCGCCACCTTTTTCAACAAAAACAATATCACCAATGCGTAAATCGAGTCTTGCAATTTCATTGGCGTTGTGGAGTGATGCGCGTTTTACCGTTGTACCGGCTAAAAGTACAGGTTCTAACTCGGCAACAGGAGTTACTGCACCCGTGCGACCAACCTGGTATGTGATCCCATTTAATCGTGTACTGATACTTTCCGATTTGTATTTATAAGCAATTGCCCAACGCGGACTTTTTGCTGTAAAGCCTAATTGTGATTGCTGTTCAAGGCTATTCACCTTTATTACTACACCATCAGTATCTAGCGGAAGTTCCAAACGCTTTTTCTCCCATTCATTTATATAAGCAATCACTGCTTCAATCGATTTGCATTGCTTGTAAGTCTGCGAGACTTTAAAGCCCCACGATTCTAATTTGTGAATCGATTCGGAATGAGTCTTTATTTCTTTATCTACACCCAGCAAATAGTAAACATAACAATCCAATTTTCTTCTTGCTACTTCGGCAGAGTCCTGCATCTTAACTGTACCAGAGGCTGTGTTGCGGGCATTGGCGTAGGTTTCTTCGCCAATGTCTTCCCGATCTTTATTAAGTTGTTTAAAAACATCTTTTGATAAAAAGACTTCACCTCGCACTTCAAACCTTGCTGGAATATTTTTAGCCTTTATCCGTAAGGGTAAACTTCGGATTGTTTTTATGTTTTGTGTAACGTCATCGCCCCGCACACCGTCACCGCGGGTTACGGCTTTTACCAACAATCCATTTTCATAAATCAAGCTGATGGAAACCCCATCAAACTTTAGTTCACAAAAGTATTCGTATGGGTCGCCATCTAGTCCCTTAGCGACACGACCATCAAAGTCGTTAAGCTCTTCAGCTGAATACGTATTACCCAAAGAAAGCATTGGGTATTGATGAATGACGGTTGCAAACTCTTTGGTTATGCCGCCACCAACTCGTTGAGTAGGAGAGTCCGGAAGGCGCAATTCAGGAAACTCGCTTTCAATTGCTACTAGGTTGGCAAGCAATTGGTCGAACGAATAATCTGAAATCTCTGGTTTACTTTTTTGATAATAAAGATCGTTGTGATGATCAATCTGATCAGTAAGTTCTTGAATTTTTGCTTTTGCTTCTTTGGCAGTCATAACGATAAAAATTCCGCTACAAATTAATCAAATTGAGCGTGTGGCATGCAGCCAATGCCGCAGTTTCAGTTCGCAGTCGGTTGTTGCCTAAACTTACTTTTTTAAAGTCGGCAGTAATTGCCAAATCAAGTTCTTCTTTCTGGAAATCGCCCTCAGGCCCAATCAGCACCAGATAGGTTTGCCCTGTTTGCGCCAATTGCTTTAGCTGATCAGGATTTTGGCTATCCACAAAGCAAATAAATTTTTGACTCGCTGTTAGCTTTAAGATTTCTTGAAATTGTTTTATTTCTGAAAAGCCCGGAAGCCATGCCTGACCAGATTGTTTCATTGCGCTAACCATAATTTTTTGAATACGATCAAGATTAATCGTTTTCCGTTCTGAGTTTTTGCAACGCATAAAGTGAATGTGTTCAATGCCCAACTCCACTGCTTTCTCTACAAACCATTCGGTGCGATCAATGTTTTTGGTGGGCGCAAGGGCAATTGAAATTGAAAAATTTCGCTTAGCAATTTTTTGGGTTTCGTTTATGGAAAAACTACAAGTCTTTGAATCGGCCTCGGTAATTACTGCATCGTAAAAAGAACCTCGACCATCCGTGAGGTGCAATGCATCTCCAGCCCGCATGCGCAGCACTTTTATAGCGTGTCGCGATTCATCAACATCCAGATGAAGAACTCCTTGCGGAATAGCGGGTTGATAGAATAAGTTCAATGATTAAGCCTGAGTTTGATTTAGTTTATCTACAAGGGCAACGTAATCTGCCATCGCAGTTTCTTTGGTTATTCCTTTGCGGGAAGCCCACGCATCATATTTGGCAATGGCTTTAAAATCAAAACCACCCGGTCGGTCGCTTGTAACATCGCCTTCGGCAGCTTGTTTGAAAAGCGAGTACA
>JBBSBG010000388.1:0-3299 GCA_038251495.1 Cytophagales bacterium | reverse complement strand
TCCGCGAATCGTCATGATCTGAAGTTCTTCTCTTCGCGCGCTCAAAAGAAGAGCCCCCAGTGCAGTCACAATAAAATTTCTTCGCGAAATGTTCATGAGCTATAATTCTACCAGCGAAATATTTTTCCATCGAACCTTAACTCCGCCTCCATCATGAATTTGCAATGCGATTTTTCCGGATCGCGACCCTATCTTATCATCGGTAAGCGTAATCATTTGTTCCCCATTTAACCAGGTAGTAACTTCATTACCTTTCACTCGAACTTTCATTGTATTCCATTTACCTTCTTTCAATACTTTTTCTTTATCTGCTGTTGGTTGAATGAGCCATCCTCTTCCATACGATTCGTATATTCCCCCACTGTGCATATTAAGTGGCGCTACCTCTGCTTGCCATCCGCTTACCGTAATGCCTTCTATTTGTGAATGAAAAAAAACACCGCTATTCCCGTTCGATTCTTGTTTGAATTCAAGTGTGAGTTCAAAATCTTTATATTCTTTATCGGTAGCAAAATAGCCATACTGCTTATCCGGTCCGCTTTCGCAGATGAGCTCACCTTTTTCTACATACCATTTTTCCGTACCGTAAATCTTCCAGCCCGTTAAATCTTTGCCATTAAAAATTGATTTCTTTTTCTGCGCATTGGCCTCTATCAGAAAAAACAAAAGGACACAAACTACCAATAAGCCCTTTTTCATACGTTGTAGATTTTTTACTAAGATATGAAAATTAAAAAACCTAAAGTCAGGATGCATTTGCTAATTTTAATTAGCCAAACCAATCTATATGAGATTATTAACAGTTGCCTTTTTTGGTTTACTGACAGCCTGCACCAGTCAACCCAATTCCAATAATGAAGCTGATTCTGTAACAGAAACAAGTATTGCTTTTAAACTTTCAGATCTTACGGGCACCTGGCATATGCTCACGCTCGAAGAAAATGAATGGGTACTTTTTTATGCCTGCGATGCGGATAATACCACCGTTACAATTAAGGGTGATTCCATTATTATTGGCTGGGGGCAGGATGCGACCGGTGGAAAAATTGAATCGTGGTTAGTAAATGACGACAAGATTTCTTTAGTTGTAAACGACTCTTACCAAACCAATGTATATCAGGCTCTAAGCTCAGAGGATGGACTTATGCAATGGTGGCTCTGGGAGGACACTGAGGAGCCGGCCTATTTTATTCACGAACGTGATAAAAGTTCTTACCCAACAATAAAACAACCTTGCAAAGAATGTTGGGAAGATTGTGATGAAGATGAGGTCAACTGATTATTGCAACCTGGACTTTCATAGCTATTAAGGGTCAGACCGCTTTGAGCATGCTTTTCGTAGAGCTAATCAAAAGCAAGCGGTCAGACCCCTTTTCTTAAACTAAAATTTTAAATCCTAGTAATTCAGGTTCTGATTAAAAAATCTTTGTTCGCATGATGGGAGAACATTCTGTTTACCTTCTTTTGCAGCGTGAAAGTTCTAATCCTCCATCAACATTTTAATACTCCAGAAAAAGGCGGAGCAATCCGCTCCTATTATCTCGCCAAAGCACTTATTGATAGGGGAATTCGGGTTGTTGTGATTACTGGAAGTAATGAATCAACCTATAACAAGAAAATTATTGAAGGCATTGAAGTTCATTCTTTGCCTATTGCTTACGACAATCGGTTTGGATTTATAGCGCGAAGCTGGGCGTTTATAAAATATGTGCAAGGTGTATTAAACATAGCTGGGCAATTCAAAGATTTTAATTATTGCTACGCTATTTCGGTGCCGCTTACGGTTGGCCTGGCTGCCATGAGAATAAAAGCACGTTATAAAATTCCTTTCATTTTTGAAGTAGGTGACTTGTGGCCCGATGCGCCCATTCAAATGGGGTTTGTGAAAAATTATCTCTTACAACAAGCTTTATACTCACTCGAAAAAAAAATCTATCAATCGGCTCAATCTGTTGTGGCTTTGTCACCATCCATTCAATCAGCCATAGAGAAAAAAGTACCTGATAAAAAAACTCATTTGATTCCCAACATGGCGGATTGCGATTTTTATAAGCCAACACCTAAAGATGATGCACTAATTGAAAAATATCAAGTACGCGATAAATTTGTAGTCTCATATATTGGCGCGATTGGCATAGCCAACGGTCTTTACTATTTATTGGAGTGTGCAAGGGCATCTAATAAAGTGAAACTGCCCGTTCACTTCTTTATCTGTGGGGATGGTGCTATGCTCGACCGCCTTAAGAACAACGCAAAACAATTAGAGTTACACAATCTTACTTTTCTTGATTTCCGTAATCGAGAAGGTGTGCGCGAGTTAATGAACATTACCGATGCCTCGTTTATTTGTTATAAATCTGTTCCGATCTTAGAAACCGGCTCGCCTAATAAATTCTTTGATGGACTGGCCGCTGGAAAGCTTATCGTTATAAATTTTGGTGGTTGGATAAAGAATGAAATTGAAGAACATGAATGTGGAGTTTATGTAAATCCGCAGGATGCTGGCGATTTTGTGAGAAAGATTGCGCCATATCTTTCGGACGAAAACCTACTATCCAAATCACAACAAGCATCGCGGCAACTGGCAGAGCTAAAGTATTCAAGAGAAATTCTTAGCAAATCTTTTGTTAATATATTTAAATAGCTAGTTTATCTCAGCACGGTCTTTTCATACAAGCCTATCTCTATCACTCGGTCGTATCCTTGCAGATAATTATTTGTGGTCTGTGAGGACACCATAATCGTTAACTTAGGAGAATTTAGTGTTCCGTAGGAACTAAGTACCGGTAACAATCTTAATCGGAAATGTAGTCGAGTCCTGTAGGGACGTAATATATTTCGTATCTACGGTACTTTACATTATCTATAGAATTCTATGCTGCCGATATTTCGCCTCTAGCGAGGCTTAAGTTAACCACTAGGGTGAGGACACAGACCAAGGTTGAAAGCCTCTTGGAACATAAATTGAAAACCTATTGTATGATTATTCAAAACAGCACTCTCAATGATATACCTGCGATATTCTCATTGTATAAAGTAGCCACGGAATATCAAAAACTGAATTTCCCGGAAAACCAATGGCCAGAATTTAGCCCAGCGCTTATCAAGACAGAAATAAACGAGAACAGGCAATGGAAATTAATAGATGAGAATAAAATTGCCTGCATTTGGGCCCACACATTTAGCGATCCGCAGATTTGGGAAGAGCGGAATGTGGATGCTGCCATCTATATCCATAGAATTGCAACAAGCCCTACTTTGCGAGGTCGGAATTATGTTTCTGAAATTGTAACGTGGTC
>JBBSBG010000387.1:0-3305 GCA_038251495.1 Cytophagales bacterium | reverse complement strand
CGTTGTGTGCCATTTAAGATAATACCATGGAAGATGAAAAGGCAATTAAAATTCTTTTGAAACTCCACAAGGCATCTTCGGTTGAAAAGGAATATGCGAAATCAGCAGGGTTAATTCATGAAATAGCTGTTATTAGTCATGAAAAAGGGATGAATTGGCTAGAGGAAATCAAGCCGTCTTGCAACAGAAATGTTCTAATCAATAACTTTCTTTTCTCTTTAAGCACTAGAAGACTAAATTATCGAGCTGGTCTAGCCGCATTCGTTGTCGCGCAAAAAATGCCATGGCATGATCATACTGTAGATACTCATCCCGGATATTGTTCAATTTGTGGTGACTATAATTTCAATGCACAAAAAAGAGATTTTACTTTTTTGAACCAGATTATATTTGGTTTTGGTGGCTTGTTTCCGGGAAAATATGACCCTGTAACTCTCGCCTATTATTTAAATGAAGCGGTGAGACTTCCGACCCAAATGCCAAGCAAAGAAGATGTAAAAATATTTAACCAAACTATTTCTTTGATCTTAACACTCCCCAAAAACATTACTGCTCCTAAACTTTCGATTTTACTAGGAAAAGAAAGCATCTTTAAATCAAATTCTCAAGAAAGACAGACCTTTTTAGAAACCCTCGGATATTTGAGTATTCTTGAGAACCCTGAATATCCTGGATATATAGATGAATATATTCCAATGAATCAGCAAAATTCAAAACACACACGAGGAGATTATGCTTATCCGGTAGATTGGTGGTCAGCGATAAACGGTATTAATCAATATGCTCTGCACTATTGGTTTAGTCCGTACATAGAATAAACCGGCACACAACATCTAAGACTTCGTTGTGTGCGAAGCACAAGCAATGAAGTCGATGTTGCACGTAACCTTCGGTAGTTTTTGCAGCCAGGGGTGGATGTAAAGATTATGGGGATTGCGTTTTAACCTTACGCCTCACGCATCTGTGGTGTCATTGCCGTTTTCTGCAAATCCCTGCTAAATGTATGTTCGAATAATTTTTCGCTTTCTCTTTTCGTCATTTTCTAGTAAACGGGATCTCCTCTTCTGATTTTATTTCCCGGATGATTGTTTTATTTTGAACAATGGCCAAAGCTTCGCCATTCGGCTCATGCCATTTTTAATATGTAATCGTTTCCTGATCGGTATTGGGCCATTTCATTTCCATTCTCGGCGGTCCTCGTTTACCAAACAGCTCAATGATCATCATGGTTTCTGTTTTGCAACATGGACACAATTTTGGATTAAACATTTTCAGATCACGAGGTTCCTGTTTTGTAATGAAGGCCGGAGGTGATTGCATTTTGATAACCGGCAGTGTTACCTTCTTGCGGGTACTGCTCAATATTCCATAATGTCTGATCCGCACAAAACCTTTGGGCAGGATATGCAGAGAAAACCTTCGTATGAACTCCATGGCTCCTAATGTCAATTCCTGTGGTGTTCTTGTTTCATTGCGATAATCTTTGTAGGTAAACGTCACCGTGTTTTTACCAATCGTTTTTATTCGATGATTACTAATGGCTATTTTGTGCGTATACCGTCCCAGGTATTCGATCACGCTTTTCGTATTTCCAAAAGGACGTTTGGCGTAGACAACCCATTTTTTTTTGAATAAATCAGAGATCAGCTTTTTATCAAGATGAGGAATTCTGTGTTTCAGTGCTTGCACATATTTCGCTCTGAACACGATACTCATGGCCTTGACCGGGAAAAGATATTTCCCTTCACTACGCGCTGTCTTCCATTTTAACTGGTCTGTCAATCCGCCGCCGGGTACAATACAATGCAGATGCGGATGCAACGTGATCTGTTGTCCCCATGTATGCAGTATGGAAATCATCCCTGTTTGGACACCCAGATGTTTTTTATCCTTTCCGAATGCGTTGACCGTGCCCCATGCTGCTTCAAACAAAGCATCATATACCGACTTTGACTGGTATAACGCAAGTCTGTTGAGTAGATCAGGTAAGGTAAATACGACATGAAAGTAAGGTACGGGCAGCAACTCTTCTTCCCGCTTTTGTATCCATTGCTCACGCTCACGGCCCTGACATTTTGGACAATGCCGGTTACGACAACTATTGTAACTGATACGTATCATGCCGCAGCTTGTGCAGGCATCTTTGTGGCCGCCAAGTTCAGCAGTGCGGCATCGTCTTATAGCACTCAACGTACGCAGTTGCCATCCGTTTATGTGTGGATGATCCTCCACTTCTAACCAATGCTGTTGTAACACATCGGCTACTTCGCAGGCAGCCTTCATCTGTGCAACTAATGACCGGAAGGGATCTGCGAATAAAGTGTGTCCAGCGGACTAAAGGGTTTTCTTCGACCACATTGGGCAACATGCAAATACACCATCGTTGTTTCAATATGAGAATGGCCCAACAGTTCTTTGATTGAAACAATATCCATCCCATCTTCCAATAGATGCGTCGCATAGCTATGACGCAGTGTATGCACATTGACATCTTTAAGGATAGCGGCTTTCCTGCATAATTCCTGTACCGCCCATTGCACACCTTTCTGTGAATAACGGCTATCAAAATCATGACCATTAAACAAATAGGTTTGTGGGTTTTCAGCTTCGATATACTTTGTAATACCGCGTACTAAAAGAATACCCAATGGAACATAACGGTCTTTGTTGCCTTTGCCCTGGCGAACCAACAGCTTGCTTCTGTCCAGATCGATGTCTTTCAGCAGAATACTTCGCACCTCCCCACAGCGAAGTCCGCAACCATACAGCAAGCTCACCAGCAAACGATGTTTGAGCAAGGTGGCTGCCCTGATGATGGCTTTCATCTCTTCACGACTTAATACAACCGGAAGTTTTTTTTCCTTCTGAATGGAAGGAAGTGCAATGCGTTTATCGTTCAGCCCTTCGAGACGGAATAAAAACCGGAGCCCATATACCGTATGTTTGAAATAACTTTCTGAAGGTGTGTTGTTACGCAGCAGTGAATGAAGGCAATCCTCAATCTGGTCATCATCCAGTTCAGTAGGAAGACAATTGAAGTGCAGTGAAATCTGTGCAATATACCTGCTGTAATTTTTGAGTGTGCTTTCACTTCGTCCGGAAGTGTGCATTCTTTTTTCCAGACGTCTGTACAGTTCATTGAATCCTTCTATTTTTGCACAGGCTTGTGCCACCAGTGTATCACCAGTGGCTTGTTGTAATTCAGTTTTTTTTCATCATCATTGATTTTAGTTAATAATTGAATCGGTAAACGTAGAAAAGATTAATGGCTTGGGAAAACTACCGAAGGTTTCGTGCAACATCGG
>JBBSBG010000386.1:0-3316 GCA_038251495.1 Cytophagales bacterium | reverse complement strand
GGTGTCGACCAAATGAAAAATCTTCCATTCCTTTCCATCATTTATTAAATGAAATGCATCTACTCCACAATGGCTAAACTTCTTACCGAGATAGAATGCATACTTCGCCCATACTTGAGCAAAGTCACCATCAATATCAATATCAATTTTAGTATCCCAGATAGGTTCACTCCAAGCTTCAGCATGTGGTGTACCAACTGCCTTGAGAAAGTCTGCTAGCTCAGATTTTCTTACAATCGGATTCCCCGATTTATCTTTTTTAATAGTGCCCATGCTTACATCTTTAACAAAAGCACTTTGCACCATCGTGCTGTCGCCCAAATTCATTCCCGTAAAAAGTCTTGTAATAGGCTTCATAACGGCAACTTCCTCAGCGCTGAATTGAGCGTTTGAGAGAAAGCTTATGAATAGAATTATTACTAAAAGTTGGGTTTTCATAGAAGAAATATAATTTATGGCATCTCTAAAAACCCTTGCTTTCATTACCTCAAACCATGCCCCTTCTACAGAAGAGAAGGGTAAGCGGAGTTTTTAGAGATGCCCTTTATCGATACAAGATTAGAATTTTAATCAAAAAGACCTATCACAAGGATTGCGGAAGTCATAATTCCACGTTCGGAGATAATGTCTTAAATTGAATGTTTAAATTTGATCTATGAAGTCACTTCGTCTGCTTATTGCGTTATTCTTTCTTTCAACTACGGCTTTCGGCCAATCAAAAATTGACAGCCTGAATCAGGTGCTGGCAACTGCTAAAGACGACCTTAAAGTAAAAACACTAAACGAACTTTTTCGCGCATACATCAACTCCGATCCTGTTAAGGCGATAGAATATACGCGCGAAGCCTTAGAGTTTGCTACAGAAATTGATGACAAAAAAGGTATGGCTGCATCCTACAACAATCTTGGTGTTGCCTATCGAAATCAAGGCGCACTCGATAAGTCTCTGGAGTATTACCTGATCTCGCTTCAGATTTATCAAACGCTTCAAAACAAAGAAGGAATTGCTACCACCAAAAACAATATTGGAAACATATACTCTTTCAAAAAAGATTATGGCCAGGCAATGAAATATTTTGAGGAATCGCACACCGGATTTCTTGAAATCAACGACCAGCAAAGACTCATTGGCTCCATGAATAATTTGGGCAATCTTAACAACGATTTACAATCATATGACCAAGCCCTTAAATATTATACAGAAGCCTTTGAGTTAAGCCAGCAAAGCGGAAAAGCTTTTGCTGACCCGCTTAATAACATTGGTAACTTATATTTCAAACAGGGTAATTATCAACGAGCTGTTGAATATTATAAGCGCGCCTTAGCACTAGCGCAGCAGCAGAACGATCAATTGGTTGTATTGAATGTTCTTAGCAGCATGGGCGAAGTTTATGCAAGAGCGGGTCAGTTTAAAAATGCTCAGCTATACTTAGATAGTGCTATGAACCTTAGTGCCCAAATGCAAGCTTTTATTTTTGAACCCTCCATTCTAAAAAGTATGGCACTTAATTATTCCAAGCAGGGAAAAATGAAAGAGGCTTATGAAACCATGATTCGCTACGATCTTAAAAAAGAGAAAATTTATGGCGAAGAAAGTAGTCGCAAGATTGCACAAATGGAAATAGCCCTTGATTTGCAGGAGAAAGAAAAAGAAATGGAGATTATAAAAAAAGAAGCAGCCGTTAAAGGCCTGGAACTCCAGAAAACCCGCATGATCATAACGATTGTTATTCTAGGGATCGCCATTGTGCTGGGTGGATTTAATCTTGTCTATTCGAAGCGAAGAACCATTAAACGTAAATGATTACCCGCACTGAGGCTAGAGATTTACTTGCCAATCTTACTCACAATCAAAGTTTGCTTCGCCATATGCGCACCATCGAATTGGTAATGGAAGCTTATGCGGAAAAGTATAATGAAAATAAAAATGAGTGGGCCATTACCGGCTTGCTACACGATGCCGATTACGATGTATATCCAGAAGAGCACCCAAAAATCATCGTTGAAAAATTAAGAGCTCTTGGCGAAGAAAAAATAGCGCATGCCATCTCAGCGCATTACACAAAATGGAATGTATCCTACGATACATTATTGGATAAAGCACTTCTAGCCTGTGACGAACTCACGGGTTTTATTGTTGCCTGCTGCCAGGTTCGCCCCGATGGAATAACCTCGCTTGAGACTAAATCGGTTATTAAAAAACTGAAAGACAAAGGTTTTGCCGCCAAGGTAGATCGGGAAGAAGTTTATAAAGGCGTTGAATTGATGAATCTGGAACTGGCAGACCATATTTCCTTTATTATTGAAGTGTTGAAAGCTAATAAGGGAGAGTTGGGGATATAAACAGGTTGCCATGAATATTCTATGAATCTGTAGCGATTTTGGAAGAAACTATTACCTTTGAACGTCTTTAAAATCTAAAATATATGTTTGAGCAAAATGTAGGTGACGGAGCAAATTTGTTTGTGATTATTGTAGCCGTGATAATAGGCTTTGTGGCAGCCATCGGGTACTTAGACTTTAAGAAAACAACCAAGGATCAAAGCAAGGACTGATCGGTCAAGCCTTTACAAAAAATATAAAACCTCTGCTCAGAGGTTTTTTCATGTTTAATCCTCGCCTGAAGTGTTAGCTGGGGGTGTCGTGTAAGGGGATTTATATTCTTTCTGATAATCCTGAAAAGCTATTTTCTTATAGAAATCACCGCTTACAAAGTTTACGAATATGTGAAACTCTTCAGGCTTGCGATAACCTGGCAAGGAAGTGTACCCCTCAATAATAGGCACTATTCTAAATTCTTCATCAAGAAAAACAAAGTTTGGATAGCTCATTTGATTATTTAACAAAGCCATGGCCAATTGATGAGAACCCTTATTTCCGTATGGAACGAACTTGAATGTATTTCCCTTGAAAACAACATCACCAGTTTGCTCGGCATCAAACTTTACGGCATAAAATTCCTCGTTCAGTAATTTGGCAATTTTAGGATCTGTAAATGTGTTTTTATCCATCACTTTACACCAGCCGCACCAATCGGTGTAAACATCAATAAAGATTTTGCGCTTCTCAGTTTCTGATCGCTTCACAGCCTCCTCAAAAGTCATCCATTTTACAGCAGCGCCTTCGCTTGCTTGGGCCACCTGACCATACACCTCAGCCCCTAAAAGCATACTGATAAGAAGTAAAAGGAAATATTTTTTCATTTTTTGTAATTCAAATACTGAACTAGTAACAAATTTAGGAAGAAAAGAAGTTCAAAGCGACTTATTAATTGGCAAACAAAATCTATTGTAACCCTGCAAACTGTTCAGAAATT
>JBBSBG010000385.1:0-3330 GCA_038251495.1 Cytophagales bacterium | reverse complement strand
ATATCGCCCACATCCACAATGGGGCACGCTGGATAGCATCAAGACACCTGTTAACAACTGTCACGAAATGGTGATGGATTCAAAAGGTCGCCTCATCATGATCACCGATGAGACTAAGAATAATATAATCGTTTACGACCGCTCAGGAAAATTGCTTACTACCTGGGGAACTAGCTTCCCTGGTGCACACGGCTTGACGTTAACAAAAGAAGGCGGAGAAGATTTTCTTTTTATTTGTGATACAACTTTAAGCACGGTAACAAAAACGACTGTTGATGGAAGGGTTTTATTAGAGCTACCTCATCCAAAAAAACTTGGCATTTATACCGAAACGATGGCATACAAGCCAACCGAATCGGCAGTTGCGCCCAATGGTGATATTTATGTGGCCGATGGCTACGGATCACAGTTTGTCATACAATTCAATCATAAGGGTGAGTATCTCCGCCACTTTGGTGGCAGAGGAAATAAAGACGCAGAGTTTGATACTGCCCATGGTGTTGCTGTTGACTTGCGTGACAAAAAGAACCCGACTTTGCTTATCACCTCTCGCGGTCATAATTCATTTAAGCGATTTACATTAGACGGAAATTATCTTTCAACAATTTTTCTGCCAGGCGCCTTTGTCTGTCGTCCGGTATTTCATGGTGATAATATTTATGCAGGTGTTTGCTGGTCGCGCCTACGTTATTTAAATCAAACCGACAATTCAGGATTTGTTACGATACTGGATAAGAACGATAAAGTTATTTCAAATCCCGGGGGCACGGCACCGAAATTCGTTGATGGTGAATTGCAATTGATGGTTCAGGCCGTTCCGTTGTTCAAGCACTGCCATGACGTGTGTATTGATGACGATAAGAATATTTATGTGTGTCAATGGAATGCTGGAAAAACTTATCCTATTAAATTAGAACGAGTTTGACATTCGAATACAACCAAATGACTAGGCGACATCTTTTTGTAGTGTGCAAAAGATCTTTTTTTGTTGCGCTATCTCTCCAGAATTTATTTCTCCGAAGAGTCCTCGAAACGGGAGACGCTGAGGGGAATTAAATTTATATTTCCTGCTCACACCGAAAATTAAGTCTAATTTCCTTTGGCCGCTAAATTACCAAATACACCACACAACTCGCAGGTATGTGGTTTCAAATGAGGTTCCAACAGCAGCCACTCTTACTGAAATACAATTCAAGTCGCCACCAATTAACAGAGGTTGGCAGAAAGGATAACCGCCACCAATTCATACATATGCCAAATAGTTTGATGTAGAGGTATCTGTAGATGGTATCCGGTAGATAAAAATAATTTCAAAAGGAACGGATGCTGTTTAATCCATAATCATACAATTCCAACCTGTTGAATCGAAGTTCGTAAGAATGATGCTTGCAAAATCAGAATCAATTGTTCACAGTGAGCGCAGAGGAAAGCCTTTTGACTTTGAACCGGCTTGGGCCATGCGCGAATTGGAGCTTTATGTTTTTAAAATGATTACACCAGAGTATCTTTTTAAAAGTGAAGCGTGAGAGCATCACGATTTAAACATTGTAAAAATGCGTTGGATAATACTTTTGCTTGCAGCACGTGCTCTGTGCCAGACGGATTTTATGTCGATTATATTTTCCAAGGTGGGGGTCAAGGCTTTGGTGAAAGCGTTTCGTAAAACACCGATAATGGCAACACCCACGTGTACGTTAGGATCATCTAATCTACCTTCAATTGGAATGACCGTAGCAATTTTATTGTTTCGTTTATTGGCAAGTATATTAAATAAACCGGCTACTATTCTCTCCCACGCTTTTTGAAAGATAGTGTCTGAACGATCAGCTTTACTAATAAAATCCAGATCCTGTATCAAAGGTTTAAGATATCCTTTAAAGGAATTTTCTGCTACAACAACCTCAGCAAATAAATCCATGAAGCCTTTATTGATGTCTATTTTTACATACATTCTAAATAGATCGTTCAGCAAAACCAGATTTATAGACTTCAGTTCCATATCTAAATCCAGCGTAAGATTGGGCTCAAGTGGACGAAGGGTAACACTGATTTCGCCAGTGCCTTCATAAAGATTAAACGTAGATGCTATGCGGCATGATTCGCTTAGTATGGAGCGATTACTAAAGTCGAGAATCTTAAGGTTCAATTTACTAATAGTCACATTCCATTCAGGCTTAACGTGTGCCTTGATATAGTGAATTTCACCCTCTAAAACTTCAACATTCACTTTGAAGGATTTTAATTTTTTAATCGAATTCTGTAGCCTTGAAAATTCCTGAGCAATGCTTGAATTCTCATCTTGAGTTGACGTAGGTTCGTCAGAAAGAAAATACAATTGGGGCTTATTCACAATTATATTAAAGTCTATTATCCTTTTAAGGAGCGGCCTCCATTTGAAGAAAATAATGACTACCGGAAACTGGAGGAACGGTATGTCTTGTTCAGCATCTGCAACAGCACGTATCGTTATGTTTCGAAAACTGATTTTACTTTTAAATAATTGAATATTAAGTTGGTCTATGTGGCCGATATAGCCGTCCATTTTACCAAGCGCAGTATTAAGCAAACCCTTTATAATAATAGGTGATATTATAAAAACTGTTATGATTACGAATACAATTACTAGCGTCCAGATCATATTGAATTACGTTAGGTCAAACTTGGAATCTTATCATTCTATTTTCAATCCTATTTTTTTTCTTTATCGGCTTTATCCTTTTTGCCAAACATCTTTTGTAAAAAAGTTTTCTTCTCCGTTGTGGCTTGGTCTACCGTTTGGATATTAATCTCCTGATCAATCGAAGGCTGTATAGCACGGATAAATGCATTTTTTAAAATTTGGGCTATTGCTTCCCACGTGTCGGTATCAGGATTTTTCAGCGAGCCTTCAAATGGAACTTTCGTTGCCACTTGATCTTTTGATTGATTTTGAAATATTTCGCCAATACCTCCAGCTAAGCCCTCCCAGATTTTTCTCAGTATATTATCATTCCGATCTTCTTTACCCAAAATATCCAGATCCTGTATTAACGGTTTAACGTAACCTTTGAATTTTCCATCCTTCGCGGCAACCTCTGTATACAAACCAAATTTTCCTTTGTTCACATCAACCTTTGCATAGGCTTGAAAAAACTCGTTTAGCTTCACCAGGTTTGTATCCTTGATTTCCGCATTCATGTCGAATGTCGGATCATCTGCAAGAGGATTTAATTTAGCATTTAAACTAAGTTTACCTTCATATACATCGGCAGTTGCGTTTAGCGAAGCGGGTAATAGCGAAGTAGAGTCATAACTGTTTCGGAGATTCAAGGCTAGCACGTAAGCATTTGT
>JBBSBG010000384.1:0-3333 GCA_038251495.1 Cytophagales bacterium | reverse complement strand
TTGAAACAAGGAAAAAAGGAAAAGGCAATCGAAGTCCTGAAAAAGCTAATTTGGAAGTTTCCACAAAAAAAGACTTACTTTGCGGCTCAAATTGAAGACCTTAAAAAGTAGTTATGTATATCTTATTCATCAGTTTAGCAATTTTTAGCTCAGTGTTGTTGGTTTTGGTGGTTTTAGCTCAAAACTCAAAAGGTGGCGGGTTGTCTGGTCAGTTTGGAGGCTCAGGAGCCAGCAATATGATCGGGGTTAAAAAGACAGGCGATTTACTTGAGCGGCTTACGTGGGGTTTTGCGGTTGCCATTATGGTTTTCGCGTTAGCTACTAATTTCACAGCGCCCAATACCGCTGGGACTACAGACGCAATTTTTGAGAAAGCTAAGGAACAGCAGCAAGGTTCAGGAATCGACCTTCAAAAGGTTGAGAAGCCTGCCACACCTGTGGAAGGAAACAAATAAGTACCTTACTTACCTTAAAACTATATGAAACCCTCTTACGAGGGTTTTTTTATGCCGCTTTTGAAATTTGCTTAACCAGTAAACGCTTGGCTACAGGCATTAACGTTTGATCGAACGGAATGCAAATTTTTGCAAGCACCAGATATACAGAAGGATTTGGCAACTCTGCATACTGCCTGATTAAACTCGATTTCATTTGTTCATAGGTATTGCTGATGCTGCGCTGCGTAGTTAAAACATGGCGGGTATGTATGCCGCGCATAGATTCAGAACTTTGTTCAAACAAGGTAGTTTGGTAACGATACACGTGGGTTTCTTTTTCAGGAGGCTGGGTGATAAACAAGTATCCTTCGTTCGCATAAAGCGAGGTGAGACCTATTGGCGAAATCTCACACTTGGATTCAACATATTCATAAATAAACGATCCTTCATCTAAGGATGATTTGAATTGAGGTAAAGCAAATTCCATAATCGATTCAATCTCCTGCATAATCAAGTCGTCCTCAATGATTCGCTCGTAAGTAACTTCAAGATTTTTAAGGCCTTCCAGTGAGATTTCTTTGGGGAAAGATTCAATGATCATTGCTTGGGCATCCTTCAATGCAATCAAGTTGCGATAGTGAAAAACCAAGTCCGACAAAAAAGGATATAACTCTACTCTTTGATAGGACTCTTTTACAGTTTTAAGATATGCCAGCAACTGGTATTTCTTGTATTCGAAATCGATCAACCCATCCGTAAGCCAGTTCTCTTTAAGCTTTTCCATACGCGATTTTGATTTACGAAGCTAGTATACGAAAAAATCAAGGTCTATGACAAATTGCCAATTTGTTTGACGCTTGTAATGACAGGACTGACAAAAATCTCCATCTTTGCACCCCGCTGATACCAAATGTGTCAAAAAGTATCAAAAACCTTGAATTGGCACGGAAATCGATCATTGGCGAGCAAATAGTTTTATTTTATCACAACTAAATTTTATTAACTCCATATGGCAAAAGTGAATTTCAAACCAAACGAAGACCGGGTGCTAGTTGAAGCCGCTCCCGCTGAACAAAAAACTGCTTCCGGACTTATCATCCCGGACACGGCTAAAGAAAAACCACAAAAAGGAAAAGTGATTGCTATTGGTGACGGATTGAAAGATAAGCCTGTTACAGTAAAGGTTGGCGATCAAATCCTTTATGGTAAATATTCTGGAACCGAAATCAATATTGATGGTAAGGAGTATTTAATCATGCGTAACTCCGACATTTTCGGAACTGTTTAATCTTTAACTTAACAAATTAGTACAATATATTATGGCAAAGGAAATTACATTCGATACAAATGCCCGCGATAGAATTAAGAGGGGTGTTGATAAATTAGCAAACGCAGTAAAAGTTACTTTAGGGCCAAAAGGTCGTAACGTAATTCTTGACAAGAAATTTGGCGCTCCCACCGTTACAAAAGACGGTGTATCAGTAGCTAAAGAAATTGAATTGAAAGACCCTATTGAAAATATGGGTGCTCAGTTAGTAAAAGAAGTTGCATCAAAAACTGCTGATGCAGCAGGTGATGGAACTACTACTGCTACTGTATTAGCTCAATCAATCTATGCCCACGGAATTAAAAACGTAGCTGCGGGTGCAAACCCAATGGATTTGAAACGTGGTATTGATAAAGCTGTTGATGCGGTTATTGCAAATCTTAAGAAGCAGTCAAAACCAATCAAAGGTTCAAATGAAATCACTCAGGTAGCTACCATTTCATCTAACAACGATGTAGAAATTGGTAAAATGATTGCCACTGCCATGGATAAAGTTGGCAAGGATGGCGTTATCACAGTAGAAGAAGCTAAAGGAACTGAAACTGAAGTGAAGACTGTAGAAGGTATGCAGTTCGATCGTGGTTATTTGTCTCCTTACTTTGTGACTAACACAGAGAAAATGGAAGTTGACCTTGAAAGTCCTTACGTTTTGATCTATGACAAAAAGATTTCTTCTATGAAGGAATTGCTTCCGGTATTAGAAGCTACAGCTCAAACTGGCAAGCCTTTGTTAATCATCTCTGAAGAAGTTGAAGGCGAAGCCTTGGCGACTCTTGTAGTAAACAAAATCCGTGGCGCACTGCGAGTTGCAGCGGTTAAAGCTCCTGGCTTTGGCGATCGCAGAAAAGCTATGTTGGAAGACATTGCAATTTTGACTGGTGGAAAAGTTATTTCTGAAGAAACTGGTATGAAGTTGGAAGATGCCAAACTTGAATACTTAGGTCGGGCAGAAAAAATCAATATCGATAAGGATAATACTACCATCGTAAACGGTGCTGGTAAAAAAGCTGAGATCACAGGTCGTATAAACCAAATCAAAGCTCAAATTGAAACTACTACTTCCGATTACGATAAGGAGAAGTTACAAGAGCGTTTGGCTAAACTTTCCGGTGGTGTTGCTATCCTTTACATTGGTGCAGCTACTGAAGTTGAAATGAAAGAGAAGAAAGACCGTGTTGATGATGCCTTGCATGCTACACGCGCTGCCGTTCAGGAAGGAATCATCGCAGGTGGTGGTGTTGCTTACATCCGTGCTATTGACGCATTGAAAGATTTACCTACCGATAATGAAGACCAGACTACGGGTGTTAATATCGTTCGCCTTGCCCTTGAATCTCCCTTGAGAACCATTGCAGAAAATGCTGGTCAGGAAGGTTCTGTAATTGTGAACAAAGTTCGCGATGGCAAGAAGGATTATGGATACAATGCTCGTGACAACAAGTTTGAAGACTTTTTTGCAGCAGGTATTATCGACCCTACAAAAGTAGCTCGTTTAGCCCTTGAAAATGCCGCCTCGATAGCAGGATTGTTATTGACTACGGAAGCCGTGGTTTCTGACATTGCTGAGGA
>JBBSBG010000383.1:0-3348 GCA_038251495.1 Cytophagales bacterium | reverse complement strand
AATGACTTCAAACTTACCGTAGTTGATTTTGCGCTACTGGAAATTATAGATAATGCTGATCTTACTATCAATATATCTATAAAAAATAGATACTCAGAAAGTAAAGTGATGCCATCTATTTATTTAAAACTCTATGATGAAATGGGATAGAATTTCATTTCAGAACCTATTGATAGCGTATTTGAAGGAAGTGAAGAACGTAAAGTAGCGCTGCAGTATAAACTGCCAACACGTATTCTTCCGTATTTTTTATATCGTCTGCATGTAGTTGACCCAGATAAACCTGAAACAAAAGGCATTGTTGTGATAAGTAAAAACTTTAGAAGCAATGGATAATCCTTTATTATTGTTGTTAGCCAAACCTATAGTACTTTCTTTAATACTTCCACCCTTTGCCGGTGTTGGAGTTCTTATCCAACAAAAATTATCAAAATCAACTCAAAAAAAGAGGCTGCCTCTCAGCAACCTCTTCGACTTAATATTTCAAAAAAAATTTCTATTTCGCAAAGCGGCTTGCCACTTCACTCCAATTAACCACATTCCAAAATGCAGTTGCATAATCGGGTCTGCGGTTTTGATAGTTTAAATAGTAAGCATGCTCCCACACATCTAATCCTAAAATTGGCGTTCCTTTTACTTCAGCTACATCCATTAAGGGATTGTCCTGATTAGGTGTTGAGGTGATTGCTAATTTGCCAGAAGCATCCTTGATCAACCAGGCCCAACCTGAACCGAACCGAGTAGCAGCGGCTGTATTAAATTTTGTTTTCATTTCATCGAATGAACCAAAGGCTGCGTTGATAGCTTCAGCTAAGGCACCTTCTGGTGCGCCACCGCCACTTGGTGACATCACTGTCCAAAACAACGAGTGATTGTAATGACCACCGCCATTGTTGCGAACGGCAGCTGAATATTTAGAAATGTTTGCACAAATTTCTTCGATGCTTGAGTTTTCTTCGGGCTTACCCGCCACGGCATTATTTAGGTTAGTGACATACGCGTTGTGATGCTTGCCATGATGAATCTCCATAGTACGTGCATCGATATGTGGTTCCAATGCATTGAATGCATAAGGAAGTGCTGGAAGTGTAAAGGCCATAATAATTTATTATTTAGTTTAAATTTTAATATGAAACAAATATACAAATTCAACCAACCTGAAGGGGCAAAAGTTTACATTAAAAAGGTGTAGAAATTGACAGTTGACAGACTATAAATTGACAATAATGGAATCAGGGATTGAAATTTTCAAATAAACCATTATCAGTTGTCAATTATTTATTAAATCTTTCGCGCCTTATATCCCACCTTCGCAAGAATGGCCATCACCTTATCGCGAGCATCACCTTGAATGAGTATTTCTCCATCTTTTGAAGAGCCGCCTACGCCACATTTCGTCTTCAACAGTTTGGTCAAGGTTTCCAAATTTGCTTGTGTGCCAACGAATCCGGTTATCAAGGTTACTTGTTTTCCTGACCGCCCTGAGTTATCCATCTGTACGCGTAAACTCTGTTTAGCTGGCGCAAGTGTTTCTGCTTCTTCTTGCTGCTGATGTTGGTATTCAAAGTCGTTACTGGTGGAATACACAATGCCATCGCGCAATTTCCAATTATTCTTTTTGCTCATTTCTAAAATGTATGAATTCTAAGAAATAATAAATTTAAAAAAAACAGAATAAAATTGACGACTCCCAGATTAAATCGAAACTCAATTCCCTTCCAATAAAAAGTTCCCAGCAATGAGGTGAGCAAAAGCACTAGTGGAAGAAAAATAAAATTTCCGTAAATAGAAACCGGGACTTTGGTTTTGAAATGAGTGCGTTCATTCTCCAACCTTAAGGGTACCGAAAATAACATTGAGCTGTAAATAGTAAGTTCTGATCCCCGGGTAAACTCAAGAGCAGTTGGCGCTTTTAGATTTACGGTTTCGCCATCATCCAATTGTAATTGTATTATCTGATCCCCACGCATTTTAAGATTACTTTCAAGGCTCAAAACTTCTTTCTGCTCTTTTTGTGCGGGAAGTGATAAGTCGGCAATTAATATGGCAGAAAACAAGAAACTTAATCGAGAAGCCATCAACGCATAGGTAAGATACATTTGCATAGTCTCAAGCAACTCTTTTTTCTTGGATGACCGCGAGTAAGAACCTGGCGGCCTTGGCCTATACCGTGGATCGCGATGAGGCTTTGCATTTGGATCGGGTTCACCTTTTAATAACCGATCGTACTTAAGCTTTTGAGCCGAATCGCCCAACACTTCATACGCTTCATTGATTTCTTTAAAAATAGATTCCGCTTCGGTGGTGGGATTTTTATCAGGATGAAATTGTAACGCAAGCATGCGAAAAGCATGTTTTATTTCATGCGGCTGAGCAGTTATGTTAAGCCCTAATATGAAATAGTAGTTTTTCAAGTTGCTTACCTGATTGAATCTCTAAAGTTAAAAAAACAAAGCCTCCCGAAAGTTCAGAAGGCTTCATCATTCTAATGCTATCAATAATTACTTTTTCACTACATAGGTTAATACCGGACGTTTGGCATGGCCTACCACATCTTCTGCAATACTTCCTGCCATTACATGGGCAAAGCCTGTGCGGCCATGCGTAGCCATAGCAATCAAATCTGCATCAATGGATTCTGCAAAATAGACAATACCATCTTCCTCAGTAAGATCATTAAAGATGTTAATTGTATAATTCTTCAAACCAAGTTTCTTGGCAAATTTTTCCATGTAATCCCGCACAGCAAAATCACGCTGAAAATCACCCGGGGTATTTATGCGCACTAAATGTACTTTGGAATTATAAAGCTCCTGAGTCTCTTTTACAAACCTTGCGAAAATTTCTTCATCCTTATGCATAGCAGTAGCATATACGATGTTCTTGAAGTTCACCTTAGCCGGCTTTTTAGTAATGCTCAATACCGGGCACTTTGCATTTCGCACTACCCGTTCAGTATTACTTCCAATTAACATGTGCTCTAACTTGGTCTTACCTTGGGTACCCATCACAACCAGATCAACTTTCTGATCAGTAATAATCGAATTCATTCCATGGTATGCATTTCCTAAACGCAAGGCACCGTTAACTTCCACGGCAGCAAATCGCGGATCTAAAACCAATTTTTCTAATTGCGCCTTTGCTTTTTCAATCAGTTTTGCAGTAAATAGTTTGTCCTGCCAATTTTCAGACTTACGCCACTCCCCCACAATTGAATACGAATCAGGAGTTGCTTCCTCAACAACATGCAACAGTATGATTTTTGAATTTGATTTCTTTGCAACCTCTACGCCCACTTCCAATGCAGCGATAGAAATTTTAGAAAAGTCGGTAGGAACAAGTATTTTT
>JBBSBG010000382.1:0-3362 GCA_038251495.1 Cytophagales bacterium | reverse complement strand
TTTTTGAGATGCATCAACCTCCACAATAACTGGTGTGGCCACTCTTGCATTTTTAAACATCGGATTTTCAAATGAGCGCGACTTCATCCATACTTTACCCGAAATACGCTCGGCATCAACAACTCGTTCGCTCGTCTTTTTGCTTTGAACAGCACCTAACACAAATGGGCCTGCTTTTGGATTATCAATCAGTCCATTAATGTTTGAAACCAATTTTTCTGCGAACTCATTAAAGGAAACAACCCCGGTTGGAGTCTTTATTCCACCCTCAGGGATGTAAAAATTCTGCGGAGCCGTACACATTTGTCCGCTATATAAATTTATTGAGAAAGCTAGATTAGCAGCCGTCTTATCAACGTCTTCACACGAATCAAGAATTACTGAGTTCACTCCTGTCTTTTCTGTGAAAACTATTTTACCTGGCAGTGCTTCCAAATAACTTCCAAAAGCTGAATTGCCTGTGAAGTCAATCAACTTTACATCTGGATGTTCAGCCAGTTCTTTCGTGATCATGTTATCAAACGTGTCAGGCGCGAGTTGGCAAATATTGGGGTCAAGATTATTTTCGGTTAACGCTTTTTGGATTTCGGCAACCACTATAGCAATTGGTAAAATAGAACCCGGGTGCGGCTTCACTATTACGGGATTTCCTGTAATCAAACTTCCGTAAATGCCTGTTACAGAATTCCATGTGGGAAATGTTGAGCAACCAATTACTACCGAAACTCCTTTAGGTATAGCCCGCCACTCTTTATTGATTTGCAAGTTGTACTTACCCATCGGTTTATCCCAAAGTGCCTTGGCGGGAAAGCGATTCAACTCTTCATAGCCAGCAGCTATTGCTTCTAGTGCACGATCGGCCGCATGTGGCCCCGATGCTTGAAACGCCATCATAAACCATTGCCCGGTAGTGTGCATAGTGGCATAGGCTATTTCAAAGAAGCGGGACTTCATGCCCTCTAATGATTCAATTAAAATTCCAGCCCGATCATTTGCGCTTGTTTTGCGCCACGCGGCTGCGGATGTTGTGGCCTGCTTGACCAACGTTTCAACCGGATAGGATGGATACTGCACGCGCAAAGGTTCTTGGAAATAAGGAGATTCTTCCTGGCCAATCCAACCATTGCCTCCTGTTTGAAGCAACTCAGAAAAATTTGTTCCACGCATTGCTTTGAATTTTGCCAACCCATCGGCATCGGCAGTTTCGCCATACACAGCAGGAGCCGGTTGTTCCGGGAAAGCGGCAAAGAAAGTTCGTGTATGCAATGCCTCAATTGCTTTGTTGAGCAAGCCTTGGTGTTTTTCGAATAATGTCATGTTACTTATTTTATTACTTCGCTTCTAAGTCCTTTGGAGCCTTCCATAAATCCTTCAACAAAGTCGGGCCAATCGAAGGCTAATATTACTAAAAACATTGTGAGCATCCCTAAAAAAAAACCCTTGATGTCACGTTTTGAAATATTCTTCATATTAAAATTTTTTACTTTGCCCCGAAAACTCGCTTCAATAATTCAGTTGTTCTTGCTACCGGATCAAGTCGGATATTTTTTTCTTCATTTGCAATCATAGTAAATAACCCCTGAATCGCCATGTCAGTTGCATAGTCATTCAAATCCGGGTTTACCTTTTGCACCAAGGGAATACTATTATACTTACTTACAATGTCTCCATAATATTTAGTAGCACTTACTTTGTTCAACGAATTTTGAATTACAGGCATAAATTTATTCTTCAACTCACCCGTGGTTGTTCTCTTTAAATATTGCGTGGCTGCATCTGGGTCACCTTTCAAAATAGCCCAGGCGTCATCGATGGTCATTTGTTTAATGGCCGCAATAAAGATCGGCTTGGCTTCTTTTGCCGCATCTTCAGCGCCACGATTTAAAGTCATCACAAATTTGTCTACTTCACCACCTAACCCAATTTGGCGTAAGCGATCCTCAACCTTTTTTACATCAGGTGGAAATGGAATTTTTATTTGAGGATTCTTAAAATAGCCATCAACCTGCGAAGCAAGATCTGATCCATTTGAGATTCCTTTTATCAAGGCTTCCTTTAGCCCTTCACCCACTTCTGCAGTAGTTAGTGGTTTATTCCCACCAACCATTTTATTGGCATCAGAAAGTGTTTGATTTATCTGCGCTGAGGTGCATGCGCCAAACAATACTGAAATACTCAAAATTATTCTTTTCATACGTTTAATATCTCCGCGCTAAGGTATGAAAAAGTATGCGTTGACAACCCACTCTCCAATTTGGAATATGTCTCTTGTATATCCTATTTTGCATTATATTTATCTATCTACCTCAACGCTACCCCGTGAAAAATATTAATGCTGAATTGCTCACCATCGGTGATGAAATACTGTATGGTCAAATTGTGGATACCAATTCGCAATGGATGAGTGTGGAGTTAGATAAATTGGGGATTAAAGTTATAAGGAAGACCACCGTTGGAGATATTGAGCAAGATATGCTAACCGCTTTCGCGGAAGCGGAAAATAGAGCTGATATTATTTTAATAACGGGTGGGCTTGGCCCAACAAGTGACGATCTCACCAAACCTGTGTTAGCGAAATATTTTAATTGCGGTCTCGAAATAAATGCAGAGGCATTGGCTGAAGTGACTGAATTTTTTAACAGTCGTGGCCGAGAACTCACTGAAATAAATAAACAACAAGCAGCACTTCCAACGGCTTGCGAAAAAATTACCAATGCCATGGGCACTGCTCCTGGCATGTGGTTTAATAAAGGTGATAAAGTTTTTATGTCGATGCCGGGTGTTCCCCACGAAATGAAAAGGATGATGACCGAACACGTGCTTCCACGCCTAAATAAGAAATATGAGTTGCCCGTTATCCATCATAAGATTATTCGCACAATCGGATTAGGAGAATCATTCCTCGCTGAAAAAATTGCCGATTGGGAAAAAGCGTTACCAATGCATATTAAACTTGCCTACCTACCAAGTTTAGGTGAAGTTAAACTTCGATTGACAGCCTTTGGAAATTCACTCAGTCAGCTCCAGACTGAAACCAATGAGCAAGCAGGAAAATTAAAAGAGATAATTGATCAGTTTATTTATGGATATGGCGAAGAGCCAATTGAAGTTGTCATTGGCAAATTGCTAAAAGAAAAAAAACTTACGCTTTCAATTGCCGAAAGTTGCACCGGTGGCTATCTATCACATCTTATAACAAGTGTACCCGGAAGTTCGGAATATTTTTTAGGCTCCATGATTCCTTATGACTATCAAATAAAAATGCGACAGCTTGGTGTTAAACCAGAAACGTTGGAAAAATATGGCGCGGTAAGTGAACCAACCATTATTGAGATGGCCAATATTGTGCGCGCAAAGTTTAA
>JBBSBG010000381.1:0-3381 GCA_038251495.1 Cytophagales bacterium | reverse complement strand
GGTCATCTTGTGTTTCGATTTCTCTGAAACTTTAATCACTACTTCTTTGCCAGGTTCCAAAACCTCAGGCATCGTAATAATGGGTTCGAGGTGCGTTTCCGGATCTTCTACTTGTATTGGAACAACTCCATACATGCGAATTGGTAAATCGTTAACGGTTTGGGCATGCGGTTGTAATAATGTAACACTCACAAAAACATTGGGAGTCATTTCTTTGGTAACATCAAAGTTAAATTGGTTGTCGCCTTTCTTTGTTTCAAGCCAATAGGTTTGCAACACGCGACTTCCATTTTCAACACTAATTAATGCGCGACCATTATCGCTTCCCGGAATAACAAGATTTGCTTTTTCTCCAATATTATAAATCGGCTTATCGCTGGAGAATGAAAGCATGGTAGCGCCTTCGCCATCATTGCGCGCGCGCCCAGCCCAACCTGGCCAATCAATGTAAACAACTTTACCAGTACTGTGTCCACTTTGCGGATCATACGCCTTCACAAAAAAGCGACCCCACTCCGGATATTTTACTTTGAAGTTCCAGGTTGCTTTGCCATTGACTGTGCGCACTTTTCCGGTGGTGATCGGTTGCGAATAATTGCCCGACATAAAATTGACTGCATCTTCGGAGCTATCCCACCACCAACGCCAGTTGATTTTATAAAGCGACATCTCAACATTTCGCGAAAGCGGATTTCCATCTGAATCAACGGTGACAATATCTACACGATGCGTAGTATCGGTTAACAACATGCCGCGCGCTTTATCACCTTGCGGGAGACGAATTCCCGTAAGGGATTGATAAGGATAAAACGGAATGCTAAACCGATCGATACTAAAGTTGCCACTCTCTTCGTACACCTTACCACGGAACACAGCATTCAAAGTACCCGGTGCTTCACCACTTACTTCCAGGTTTGCATTTACTTGTGCGCGACCATCGGCATCAGTATAGCCATCAAAAATGGATTGTGACTCGCTATAAAAATCTATACTTGGATCATCGAACACATAATCTTTATACTGATCAAATTTTGTATTTCCTTTTGTAAGCAACACTTCAAACTCAGCGCGCAAGTTTTTACCTGGTGCGCCATGCAACCAGTTTACTTTTAAATCGCCCGACACATTATTATTGCCAGCAGATAATTTATCAACTCCAAAATCTAAATTAATTTTCAGCCTGTTTGGCTTTACCATTTCAATTTTGATTTGCTGGCTAAACTCGGTGCCGCCTACTTTCACGCGACCCAACCAATTTCCGGTTGGAGCTTCAGCATCCGTGGCGGTTGCAAACTTGTAGAATCCATTTTCTGAATTGGACCGTACTAGTCTTGATGTAACCTGGCCCTGCGGGTTTTGCAATTCAAACACAACCGGGTGCGAAGCCGGAAGACTTTTCATTTTGTCTTCTAGAATAAAACTTAAGTACAACGAATCGCCCGGGCGCCATACACCACGCTCCCCATATAAAAATCCTTTCAACCCTTTTCGCACGTACTCGCCACTCACATTAAAATTACTAAGTGAAAGCGACTCGCCATCTTGAAGTTTTAGATAGCCGCGCTGCATACCATTTTTGGCAATCAAAGCGAATGGTTTTTCTTTTGAATCGATGATGGCTTTTCCATCGGTGCTGGTAGATGCAGTGCCAATCAATTTCTGCTGAAAGTCATACAACTCAACCTGCACATTGGAAATTGGTCGCGTGGTTTTCAAATCATTCACCACGATAACGGTTTTACCATCGGCTCCGCGTTTTGCCAGCAAGCCCAGGTCGGATGCTAACACATTGCGTTTAATGTTTCTGTTGCCAGTATAGTATGAAGCGTGGCACGGATTGTCGCGCTGCTGCCAATCGTAATCATCGCCATAGTAATAGTCTTCGTCATACGAATCCCAATAACTTTCTTCACCTGATTCTTCATCCCACGATTCTTGTTCAATCGAAGCTTCGGTATTTGCTGCACCAGCATCACCGCCATCGCACACATAGGCGAGGTATGATTTCTTAAACCCGATACGAACCTGATAAATAGCACCCGGCTCGGCATTGATCAACGTTGAGAGATCAAGTGTAAACCTGTTCCATTTACCGAGGTCGGTTACACCAGAACTTTCCAATGAAATAGTTTTCTTTAGCACAGGCTTGCCCACACGCCTCATTTCCTGATTGCCATCGTAATCATTTACCTGCAGAAACTGCAGCACATTGCTTTCATATACTTTAATGATTTGCACATCAGCAGATTTTAAATTCACTGCCTCGAACGGCATCACTAACCCATCGCTTGAAGGCAACACAGTTCCTTTTCCTGTAAAGCGAACAGCTGGCAACACCTGTTCAAAGGCTACATCGTATGTGGCAGCCGCACTCATCTTATAATTTAGAATATTTTTTACTCCCGCTTCAATTGTAATAGTTCGCGAACCCGTTTGCCGCACCGGTGGATACACCCGAATTTCATTGTCTTTGATTTCGAAATCAAGACTCTTCAAATCAGTAATCCGAAGCAAGCCATCTAAGTTTTGAGTTTCGTTAAGTGGATCAGAAAATTGGACAACCACATACTGACTGGTTCCTTGCTCTACGCGCACGTTGGTAATTTTAAAATCGCCCAATGCCGGAATTTCCACTTCACGATCAATAGTTTGATCAATACCCAGTGCAGTTCCTGTAAAAGCTAACTTCACAACACTCGCATTGTCTTTGCGCGAAACTTCTTCCACAGAAAATGTATGCTGCTTTCCCTCAGGTGTATGCACCCAATTAACTTTTAAAGCGGTACCTTCTTGCTGCGCGGCCAACACTTTTTCAATCGCATCACCTTCGGCAAAGTCGGCCGTGTATAAAACACCTTCAATTTTCTGGCGCTTCAAATCCGTTTTTACATACGGCTTTATGTTGTCAACGGTCACTTCAAAATTTTGTGGAATAACTTGTACCGTGTATTCAAAGGTGCTTAGTGCTTTAGGCACTTCAATCAACCGCGACAATTGAAAGTTAACTTCATAGATCTGACCGGATACTAATCGGGCGGCTGGCTTAAACTCAACCGTGCGCCTGTCCAACCAAACGGTTTCACCTTTTACAGCCGGACTGAAATCAAAAAGCTTTGCGGTGGTCGGTGCGCCTACTGCCAAACTATCCACCACATCTTGCGACAAGGCTATGCGAATGGGCGAGCCGGAACTAATAACCCCGGCCGTGTAGGACGAAATATATTCGCCAAAAGCGGGGTTAATGGCTGAGTTAAAGGATTTTTTAGCGCTTTTACTGGGGATAAAGTAGAAGATTGCAAGGCCTGCAATGGCTGCGGCAACTACCCCGATAAGTATTTTTTTCATGATCCAGACTTAGGTTATTAAGAATAGGAAAGATCG
>JBBSBG010000380.1:0-3399 GCA_038251495.1 Cytophagales bacterium | reverse complement strand
CCGTAGTTTGAACCAGCAACCATAATGTCGCCAACATTCAACGTTCCGGCTTGCACCATCAACGTAGTAACATAGCCTCTACCTTTATCTAACGAAGCTTCTATGATGGAACCAACAGCAGCTTTGTCAGGGTTGGCTTTTAATGTTAGCAACTCAGATTCAAGCAATATTTTTTCAAGCAAATCATCTATCCCCATTCCTGTCTTTGCGGATATAGGTTGGCTTTGGTATTTACCACCCCAGTCTTCAACTAGAATATTTACTTTAGAAAGTGATTCTTTTACTTTATCAGGATTAGCACCGGCCTTATCCATTTTATTGATTGCAATAATGATTGGCACACCAGCAACCTGCGCGTGGTTAATCGCTTCTTTTGTCTGTGGCATCACATCATCATCGGCTGCTACTACTATAATTGCTATGTCCGTAAGTTTAGCACCACGAGCACGCATTGCAGTAAACGCCTCGTGACCTGGAGTATCCAGGAATGCAATCTTATGACCACTCTTAGTTGTTACATCATAAGCACCAATGTGCTGGGTGATTCCACCGGCTTCAGACGCTGTTACTTTTGTATTTCTGATATAATCGAGCAAGGAAGTCTTGCCATGATCTACGTGACCCATAATGGTAACGATAGGAGCGCGATCTTTTAAATCTTCTTCTGCTTCTATTTCTTGTTCAGCTTCTTCTTCCTCTTCGGTTGAAGAAATGAATTGAACATCATACCCAAATTCATCAGTGATTACAGTAATGGCTTCTGCATCCAATCGCTGATTGATTGAAACGAACATACCAAGACTCATACACGTACCGATAACATCATTAACAGAAACATTCATCATGGAGGCAAGGTCATTGGCAGAGATGAACTCCGACAATTTCAATATTTTTGAAGATTCCTGTTCTTGCAACAACCGTTCTTCTTCTGCTTCAGAAATTGCCTGACGTTTTTCTTTTCTGTACTTGGCACCCGAAGTTTTTTTACTATTGCCACTTAACTTGGCGAGTGTAGCGCGAATCTGATCTTGAATTTCCTTATCAGTAGGTTCTGCTTTTTGTGCTCTTGGCACGAAAGGTCTTTGCGAACCTGCGCCACCACTTCGTTGCGGCTGTGTGTTTGGTGCGCTCGATCTTTGATTAGCTGCATTAGGAAGTCTCTTGCGAGGTCTTTTTTGGCCAGCGTTTTTATTAAGATCAGAAGATGCTACGGGTTGTTCTTTTTTCTTTTCAGCAGGCAGTTCAATTTTATCAACAACTTTTAACCCTTGCAACCTGCCGGCTTTAGCTTTTATTAATTCTAGTTCTGGCTCAACTGGCTTCTCTATTTCAACTGCCTTAACTTCTTCTTTCTTAACAACAGCTTCTTTTTCTATTGCCGCTACTTCTTCAACTTCTTTTTTTGTTTCCTTTTTTGGCGTTGCCTTTCCTGCCTCTCCGGCAGGCAGGCCTTTCTTCTCTAGGTCTATTTTTCCAAGAACTTTGATGCCTTCTAACTTAGGTTTTTCAGATTCAACTTTTTCAGTCTTTGGTACTTCCTTGTGTTCAACAATATCTTTTGATCCGAGATTCTTAATCAGAATATTCTCGTCTTCCTCTTTTTTCTTCCGGCTAATTTCTAATTCAGCCGCTTTAACAGGAGGCGCCTCAAGGTGCTTTACACCAATGGTTAAACTTGCGGCCTCTTCTTTTTCAGAAGCTGAAGACGCATATTCTTTCGAAAGCATGGCAAAATGCTCGCCTGTAAGTTTCGCATTCGGATTGTTCTCTACCTCAAATCCCTTTTTAGCCAAAAAATCTAAAATAGTATTATGGCCCACATTGAGTTTGCGAGATGCCTGCCCAAGCCGTATCGTCTTTTCTTCTGCCATGCTCAAATATCGCTATTTATATTGTTTTACCCCTGTTTTATTACTGTTAACCTTATTCGAACTCTTTCTTAAGAACATTTAATACACCTTCAACAGTCTCTTCTTCAAGGTCTGTTCTGCGTACCAGTTCTTCTTTATTCAAGTTCAAAACACTCCTCGCTGAATCTAATCCAATGCGTTTTAGTTCATCAATCACCCAGCTTTCTATCTCATCACCAAATTCATCCAAATCAACATCTTCTTCTTGTTGACCGTCTGTTTCGCGGAACACGTCTATTTCCATTCCAACTAACCTGCTGGCTAGTTTAATGTTAAGTCCACCTTTTCCAATCGCTAACGAAACCTGATCGGGTTTTAGATAAACTGCAACGCGACTGTTTTCTTTGTCAATCTTGATACTAACAATTTTTGCAGGGCTCAATGCCCGTTGAATGTAGAGTTCAAGATTTTCGGTGTAGTTGATTACATCAATGTTTTCATTTTGCAATTCACGCACGATAGCGTGAATTCGAGAGCCTTTCATACCCACGCATGCACCTACAGGATCAATACGATCATCGTATGATTCAACAGCTACTTTAGCGCGTTCGCCTGGTTCGCGAACTACTTTCTTTATAGTGATCAAGCCATCGTATACTTCAGGCACTTCTTGTTCGAATAATCTTTCAATAAAGACTGGTGATGTGCGCGACAAGATAATTTTTGGACTACCATTCACCATGTCAACCCGGTGCACAACGGCACGCACGTTTTCTCCTTTACGGTATCGATCTTTTTGAATTTGCTCGCTGCGCGGAATTGAAATCTCGTTTCCTTCAGCATCAATTAGTAATACTTCGCGGCTCAATACCTGATATACTTCACCGGTGATAATTTCATCACCCATGTCCTTATACTTCTGATACAAAATATCTTTCTCAAGATCTTTTACCTTTTGTATCAAGGTTTGGCGGGCTGTTGTTACCGCTCTGCGCCCGAAATCTTCCAAATGGATTTCTTCAGCTACTTCCTCGCCAACTTCAAAATCAGGTTCAATTTTCTGCGCATCACTCAAACTGATTTTGTCATGATCCCAAATATCTTCGGAGTTGTCATCAACAATCTCGCGGAAGCGCCAGATTTCAAGGTCACCCTTGTCAGCATTTACAATGATGTCAAAGTTGTCATCTTCTATATATTTCTTACGAATCATATTTCGGAATACGTCTTCCAAAATACGGATCATCGTAGGGCGGTCGATGTTTTTTTGTTTTGCAAAATCTGCAAACGATTCAATTAACGTGGAGGTATCCATACATTGTTATTTAAAAGAAACCATTACAATTGCTTTTTCTATTTCACTAAAAGGTATTTCAATACTGTTTATTTCAATCTTCTTCTTCCCTTTCACCTTACTCTCAGCATTCACTTCAATACTAGCTTCTTTAACTTCTGTCAGCTCACCTTGCACAGAACTATTATCAGTTTTTACTAGTCTTAAAGAGCGCCCAACATTTTTTACAAACTGCCGCTTCAATTTCAGCGGCTG
>JBBSBG010000379.1:0-3406 GCA_038251495.1 Cytophagales bacterium | reverse complement strand
CAACTCGCGCATGAAGATAAATTCTTTTGGAAGTTTATCATACATCCGTTCAAACAGTTCGACATGTTGCAGCAACTCAGCTTTCCATTCTTCACGATCTATATCCATGATCGCTTCAAATTGTTCGGGTGTAAAATCTAAACCCGTCCAGTCAATATCATCGTACGTTGGCATCCAGCCGATAGGACTTTCCACAGCATTGGATTCACCGCGTATCTTTTGCACAATCCATTTTAAAATGCGCATGTTGTCGCCAAAGCCTGGCCATATAAAATTACCTTCTGCATCTTTACGAAACCAGTTTACACCAAACACACGCGGTGGTGCTTGCAGGTTTCTGCCAAACTGCAACCAGTGATTAAAGTAATCGCCCATGTGGTAGCCACAAAAAGGTAACATAGCAAACGGATCTCTGCGCACCTTCCCCACTTCACCAAACGCTGCTGCCGTTGTTTCCGAGCCCATTGTTGCAGCGAGATAAACTCCATACGCCCAGTTACTCGATTGATACACCAAGGGAATAGTTGTGCTTCTACGACCACCAAAAATAAAAGCACTTACCAACACACCTTCAGGATTTTCCCATTCCGAATCGATAGACGGACATTGATGAGCAGGAGTAGTGAACCGTGCATTAGGATGCGCTGCAGGTTTGCCTAATGACGGATCCCATTTTTGTCCGCGCCAGTCAGTTAAATTTTTTGGTGGTTCTTTGGTCATGCCTTCCCACCAAATATCATTGTCTTCGGTGATAGCTACATTGGTGAAGATCGTATTCTTAGCAATGGTAGCCATTGCATTCGGATTTGTTTTTTCGCTCGTACCCGGTGCTACACCAAAGTAGCCAGCTTCAGGATTGATCGCATACATGCGGCCATCTTTACCAGGTTTTATCCAGGCAATGTCATCACCCACAGTAGTTATTTTCCAACCACCTAAAGCTTGGGGTGGAATCAACATGGCAAAGTTTGTTTTACCACAAGCGCTGGGGAAGGCAGCTGCTAAATAATTTTTCTGGCCATCCGGACTTTCAACGCCTAACAGCAACATGTGCTCGGCTAACCAGTTTTCTTCTTTTGCCATCACTGAAGCAATGCGCAGGGCAAAACATTTTTTACCTAATAAAGCATTACCACCATATCCAGAACCATAGGAAATAATTGAACGGTCTTCAGGAAAATGAACAATGTATTTTGTGGTGGCATTTGTTGGCCACTTCGCATCTTGTTGCCCAGCTTTCAAAGGAGCACCCACCGTGTGCAGACATTTTACAAATTCTCCATCATTACCCACCGCATCAATTACCCGCTTGCCTACGCGAGTCATAATGTGCATGTTTACCACTACATATTCCGAATCTGTAATTTCAATTCCTATTTGCGAAATCTCAGAACCAATCGGCCCCATGCTAAACGGAATCACATACATGGTGCGACCTTTCATACAGCCACTTAACAGTGGATGCAATGTTTGCGTCATTTGCTTCGGCTCCACCCAATTATTGGTAGGTCCGGCATCTTCTTTTCGTTTACAGCAGATATAGGTTCGATCTTCTACGCGGGCAACATCGCTTGGGTCGCTGAAGCAAGCAAAACTATTTGGCCGCTTGGTTTCATTTAATCGAATGAAAGTACCCTTTGCTACCAAGGCCTCACAAAGGCTATCATATTCTTTCGTTGAACCATCGCACCAATGGATTTTGTCAGGCGTACACAAAGCAGCAATTTCATTTACCCAGGCAAGCAACTCGGTATGCGAAACTGCATAAGTCTTATCATCAGTCAAGGTCATTTTATTGGGGATTTATTCCGAGGCAAAAGTAAGCAGCCTTGGATTCAAAATGAAGCCCGCAAACGATTGAAATTGATGATTTTTATCAGAAATCGACCCTGTATGCGATAACCGGAATAATACCTAATTGATATTTTGTTTTTACTTCCTTCAGGAAGGTGTCGTAGTATAGATACGCCACATTTTGCTGGCTCGTAACATTTTGAATGTCGAGTGACAGTGTGCGCGTGTAACCAGGCTTGTTCTTCCGCCAGCTTACCCGGAGGTCGGTTCGAAAATAGTCAGGGTATTTTAGTCTATAGCCTTGAGACAAATCATAGATAGTTGTGCCAACTGACTCTGAGGTGAACACGTCAATCGGAGCGTGCCGCAATCCGCCTAAGTATAAGATACGCGCATGCACACCAAATGCTTTATTCTTTGATTTCCATTCTTTACCCGTTAAAAAACTACTGGTGAAGTTTCCATTGAATCGCGTGTCCTCATACTCAGCATTGGGATTTTTAAACTGCGATTCATAGAATGCACCCGAAATCATAAAATAGAAATCTCCATAAAATCGTTTCTCTAAATACGCATCTATTCCGTAATTTTTTCCTTCTCCTGAACCTGTTAAATCTTCTCGGGGAAAGTCTTCCCACTGATTGATCAGGGAATAATTAGGATTTCCTGACAAAACGGGAACATTGTTTAAATGATGGTAATAAATGGATGACACAATACTCAAATTGGTATTGAACTTTCGCTTCCACTCAAAATTGAATTGATCACTTTTAGTAAGAGGCAGTTGAGAATTGCCCTGCGTAATATAAGTTTGAGTTTGTTGCCATTGGCTGGTTCGTCCATACGAAAGTGTAAACAAGTTGCTGGAAACATTACGTGACAAACTCAGGCGTGGCTCCCATGAATCACTTTGATTGTATGTGTAGTTTACATATCGAATGCCTGCATTTAAATTAAAATCGCCAATGTGTTGCGACCAGTTAAAATAGGGTTGCAGCAATAGCCCACTAACAGTTCCACTAACATTGGGAGTAAACGGATCGATGTAAAGTTGGGTAACCGTTGATACATTCATTGCATTATTGAGATAGCTGGAGGTAACGCCCGCTTCTAACAAGCCTTTATTCGACAGTTTATGAATAACTTTTATAAACGAAGACAGAATCATGCGATCTGAGGAATAATTTTCACGATAAACATTAGGATAAGGAACCACCGCGCCTTGCGAAGTGCGGGTTTGTTCTTGCGCGGAGAATGATGCACCAACACTTACGGATGCCCAACCTGGCTTAAATTGATTTACAAATCCTAATCCATACGCGGAGCCGTCATATTTAATTGTATATCGATCTTTCTCTTCCTCCCATTCACTTTCGGGCTTTGCATCAAAGAGATTTTTACTCAAGCCACCAAATCCAAAAACAGAAAGATTACTGTTACGTTTCGAAGGAAAATTAAGATTGAAAGAAATATCCTGATAGTTGATAGTTTCGCCACCAAAGTTCACTCCGGCTTGCGAAAGTAAACCCACTGTTGAGTATCGATAATTAACCAAAAAAGAACTCTGCTTGCTTTTGTTAATGGGGCCTTCAGCTGCTAAGTCAAGCCCAAT
>JBBSBG010000378.1:0-3408 GCA_038251495.1 Cytophagales bacterium | reverse complement strand
TTGTTGAGGATCGATTGACCTACAAAACCTAAAAATTTATTTATCTTTAGATATTAAATAACCTCAACTATGAAAAACTTCATCTCGATTATTGCCCTTGCCTTTGTTGTCGTTTTATTCTCTTGTGATAAACCCAAGGAACGATATGGAGGAATGACGCTATACACGGTGCGCAACAATATGAAGTCTAACGCGGACTCTACGCTTCAGGCAATTGCAGACATTGGCTATAAAAATATTGAAGCGGCAGCAGGATATAACGATGGAAAATATTTTGGAATGTCGCCAGTTGAATTTAAAAAGAAGCTTACCGACTTAGGATTTAATCCATTAAGTGCTCACCAAAATGAGATCACCTTCGACAATGTAGATCAAATAATTGCTGATGTGAAGGCTGCTGGTTTCCAATTTCTGGTAATCCCCGTTCCACCAATGGGTCACTTCCGGTTTAATCCAGAAACTAGAACACTGAACATGAGCGACAGTATAGAATTTGTAACGGATGTGTTGAACATGGTTGGAAAAAAATGCACCGAAGCAGGAATAAAGATGCTCTATCATAATCACGATTTTGAATTCAAGCCTAATGCCAATGGCATCACGCCAATGGATTATTTCTTGGAACATACTGACCCGGCTCATGTAAATTTTCAGCTCGATTTATATTGGGTCGCCAAAGCCGGTGCTGATCCTATTGCATATTTTCAAAAATATCCTGGGAGATTTAAAATCTGGCATATTAAAGACATGGACAGCCAAGGACGATTCGCTCCTGTAGGTGCAGGCACAATCGATTTTAAAAAAATACTGACTCAAAAAGAACTTGCTGGCATGGAGTATTTTATTGCAGAACAAGACATGACCTTCGATGGCATAACTCCTATGCAATCAGTAACAATCAGTTTCAAAGGCATGAAAGATATCGGGTTTAAGTGATGGCGGTTTTCTATTATTGTTGCGAGTCGCCTTACTCGCAACCGTGAAGTGATTGGCAAACTTAGAGAATGAAATAGTTGGATTGTTGGTCAGCGGCCAACAATATCAAGGGGCTTGAAAACAATATCTATTTTCAATTGTTATTGAAAAAAAAATAATATGAAAAACTACAAAAATTCTAAATCATCTATAGATGTTTTTGTAACGCTAATAACATCTCTATTTTTATTGACTCATTTGTCGTGTTCAATTGATACTAATGCTGTACCAACACCGCCCTCAATTATAACTCCGCCTGTTACCGGCACACCGAACATTAGTATAACCACGCTGCTAACCAATCAGGGTGTCATTTGGGGCTTTGATGTACTGCCCAATGGTAATCTACTGTTCACAAAAAAAACGGGAACAATGCATTTGTTTGATACCACCACACGCAGCAACACGAGTATTGCCGGGCTACCCACTAATATTTCGGTAGCAGGGCAGGGTGGACTGTTGGATGTAGCTATTTCACCAGATTATGCTACAAGCAGCAGTGTATTTGTTACGTATAGCATTACAGGCGGTTTTCTTTCGCTTGCACGATTTACATTAAATGGTAACACGGCTACTAATTGGCAGGTGCTGCAAACTACTGAATCAGCTTCTACCTGGAATGGTCACTTCGGAAGCCGGATTGTATTTGGCCCAGACGGTAAATTATATTGGAGTGTGGGGGAAGGTGGAGGCGGTAGTCTTGGTGGAGCCTCGAGTCCACATCAAAACGGGCAGCTACTTACTACGCTTTGGGGTAAAATCCATCGAATGAACCTTGATGGAAGTGTACCAACTGATAATCCATTGCTCTCAGGCCAAACCGTGCGCACCACCATTTATAGTTATGGCCACCGCAATCCGCAAGGCATGGCTTTTGAACCGGGAACCGGACGGCTTTTTGTTAATGAACATGGGCCAAGTGGTGGCTGCGAACTTAACCTTATTCAAGCTGCAGCTAATTTTGGCTGGCCATTATATAGCAATGGTATTAACTATAACGCAACCACCATTAGTAATGGACATAATGGGCCGGGTATTGTTGCACCGCTTAAAAGTTGGACGCCAGCACTTGCGCCTGCAGGACTTACCTTTATCAATCACACTTCTTTCAAAGATTGGAATGGCAGCATACTAATGGGAAGCCTTGGCCGCAGGCAATTGCTAATGATAAATATGGCCAATGGTGTGCCCGGTAATGAAACTATCTTACTCGAAAATAATGGCCGCATACGCAATGTAAAAATGGGACCTGCGGGTAAAATTTATGTAAGTGTGGAAGACGGGGGCAGATTACTTTCACTAACGGCAAAATAATCTTAAAAAAATATCTTGCAACTAGCTAAACCTTTTGTTGTTGCTGGTTGCCGGATCCGCAACTGGTTGTTGAAAGTTGATTTGGCCGTTACAAATTTTCAGTGTTTTTGTAATACTGTTTTATAACCACCTTTTGTAATACGCGTTTTATAATTAGTTCAGCTATTACATTAAAATAGGTTTCATTCTCATTTCCGTTCAGATACTTTTTTAATTGCGCTTCACTAATATCTATCCGATAAAGTAAATGCATTAAGTTGAAATCAGAGTTGCTTTCGTTTCGCTTCAATTCAAAAGCAATTTTTTTATGAATACTTATATAATCTGGCTTAAGAACCGTTACAAAATCAGCCGGAAAATTACTTTGCTCAAAATCCTTTACCAATTGCATTTTAAAGGCATCAAACAAATCTTTGCTGCTTAGCTGGTTTCTAATATCCTGTAAATCTTGCATCATTATTAGTAAACGAGATCCTATTCATGTGTTTGAAATCGATTCCCTTGTTGTTGCGGGTCGACTTACCAACAATCCAAGGATGTAATTATTTGCGATTATAATTTTTGTACGAACGCATTATCTCAATCATTCAATCCTTGATACACAAGTGCTTTAAATGAACCTTCAATTTCATCAGCATGAGCGCCCCACATTTGCCGATAGAATAATACGACCATTTTTTCCTTGGGATCAACCCAATACGTTGTCGAGAACGCTCCACCCCAAGAGTAAGTGCCTTCCTGATTGGGAAACAGGCCGCTATCTTTTTCAGTTGCTATGGCAAACCCTAAACCAAATTTACTATCATCCAACAGGAGATCACCTATTTGGTTCATCGTCATCATGCGCACCGTGTTTCGTGAAAGTAGCCGCACACCATTGTACTCCCCATTGTTCAAAAGCATTTGCAAGAAAACCGCGTAATCATAAATAGTTGAAGACAAACCACCACCGCCAGAGAAATAGGATTTTTTCCGCAAAGGAAAATTCAAGTCGCCACCTAATGCTGTTTTATAAACCTTTAGCCCGGTGGAATCTTGTTGAAAAAAATTAACAAGGCGCCTGGCCTTTTCTTCTGGTATATTAAAATAAGTATCATTCATGCCGAGGGGTTGAAAGAT
>JBBSBG010000377.1:0-3445 GCA_038251495.1 Cytophagales bacterium | reverse complement strand
TTTATTGCAATGGCATTGGATGAGAATTTTGAAAGCCCAAGCGGTTGTTCCATCGATAGTTCAGTTGGCGTATTAAGAAAAATTCAAATCGCCACCGGAGTTGATTTTTTAGATCGGAGCAAGATTCCATTTCTATTAAACGATTCGGTTGAGTTAATCCCGCTTTCTGAACTAAAGGCTCGGTTTAGTAATACCCAACTCACATCCGAGTCATTGGTCATCAATTCGCTGGCTGCAACGAAGGGCGAATGGAAAGGAAGCATGATAATTCCCGCTAAAAAGTCGTGGCTGGTAAAATATTTACCTAAAACTGCGTTAACCTCATAGCGTTAATATTTCGTATTTTTAGAGGCTTTTAAAGTAATTATGAGAGTAAGAATCGTTTTGATATTGGCAATAGTAGTGTTGGTGGCATCGTGCAGTCCTGATAAGAAGATTGCCAAAACCTTTCGTTACGGAAATTACGAAAAGGTGATTAGCTATTATAAAGGAGTTTTGAAAAAGGATCCTAATAATGGAAAAGCGAATTATTACCTGGCTGAATCCTATCGTCTTTCCAATCGCATAAAAGAATCAGAGCCTTATTATGCCAAAGCAAAGGGCAAAGGAGCAAACGCTGATTCGGTTAAATTGTATTATGCAAAATCACTACAAGCCAATGCCAAGTATGATCAAGCGCATGCTGTTCTCGAAGAGTTAGCGAGTACCACCAACGATGATAAAATTAAAGCGCGTGCGCAAAGAGAATTAGATGGCATCAATTATCTCGATAAGCTTGCGCAGAAAAAGAGCTACTACAAAATAAAAAATCTGGAGGCTATCAATACTCCGTTTACTGAGTATGCGCCAGTCTATTCAAATAACGAATTATACTTTACTTCTTCCCGAAGTAATTCCCGCATTTACGAAGCAACAGGAACTCCGTTTACCGATTTATATAAAGCGGAAACAAATGGCGCTAATGTAAACGCAAGCACCATTGCGCCACTTCCAAGTTTTATTAACGAATCAAATATAAACGAGGGCTGTATAACGTTTACCCCCGATGGTAAAACCATGATTTTTGGAAAGGGAAACACTGGAAAACGCAAAGGAGCTATTGATGTTGATTTATATTTATCACGCTTTCGCAACGGGCAATGGTCTGAACCGACACCGATAAACATTAATCAACCTGATGCTTGGGAATCCACGCCTGCACTAAGTCCGGATGGCAGAACTCTTTATTTTTCATCTAACCGTAAAGGTGGTTTTGGAGGATTGGATATTTATTCCGCGCAGATGGATGGGCGCGGCCGTTTTGGGAAAGTGAAAAATTTAGGCCCGGAAATAAATACGGCTGGCGAAGAATTGTTTCCCTATGTTTCTGAGAGCGGAAAAATGTATTTTTCATCTGATGGTCATCCAAGCTATGGCATGCTTGATATTTTTGAAGTGAAACGCGCCAATGGAAAAAATGTAGTGGAGAATCTTGGCCAACCGGTAAATTCTACAGCCGATGATTTTGGAATTTATTTATTCAAACCCGATCGCGGATTTTTTACTTCCAATCGCGAAGGTGGTATGGGTGATGACGATATCTACACATTTATAAATGAAGATCCTGAACTACGAGTGGTAAACTACAGTTTGCAAGGAATCACCTACCTGACTCGCAGGGACAGTACGCTTGAAATTCTGCCCAACACAAAAGTATCTTTGCTCGATCAGGAAGGCGATGTGATGCAGGATTTTGTTACTGGTAACGATGGCAAGTTTCTTTTCAGAGTTTATGAAAATGAAAATTATACCTTACTTGGCGAAACCGATGGATTTATTACCAAGCGCCAGTTATATACAACTGTCGGAAAATCTGTTCCTTTAGAATCCTTGAAAGAATTGGTGACCAACATAACACTTGACACCATCCTTGTTTTAGATCGCAAAGAACGCAACAAGATCTTTCGTTTGGAGAACATTTATTTTGGGTACGATTCTGCTGTAATCAGAAAAGAAGCTGCCAAGGAGCTAGATAAACTCGTGACCTTGCTCAATGACAATTCTGACTTGAAAATTGAAATGGGTTCGCATACCGATAGTGTTGCCTCAGAATCGTATAACATTCAACTCTCGCAACGCAGAGCGGAGTCCACTGTAAATTATCTGATTAAAAAAGGAATTGACCCAATTAGGCTGGTAGCAAAAGGGTACGGTGAATCAAAACCCATAGCCCGCAACACCAATCCCGATGGCTCGGATAACCCTGCTGGTCGCCAACGCAACCGCAGAACAGAATTTAAGATTTTGGAAATTGGGGCACTTATTCAAAAAGGAGAAGATGATGACGACAAATTCTTCCGGAATGAGTTGAAGAAGAATGAGTGACGGGTTTCGTTTGTAACAATGTATTGCTTCGGTATTACTAACTGAAGTTACGCAAGTGCTCAAAATTTTGATTCAAATAGAGGGGTCTGGCCGCTCTAAGCGGTTTGACCCCTAATAGCTGGGTAAGTCCAGTTACTAATAACAATCATTCAATCACCTCAAAGTATTCGCTTAAGCGATTCAACACCTGCACATTATCTTCGTCAATTTCGGCTAATCGAAATCCATCCTCTTCAAAATCAAAGGTGTATCCACCATCGTAAGCAAAATAGCTGTATTCCTTAAATGTAAGAAGGCGCCCTGCTTCAACCTTGTATTTATCGAAATCAAGAAATTCCTTAATCACTTTTATTTTCTGGCCCTTAACCAAGTCGTTTAGGTGTGGCATAAGTATATTTTTTTAGTGGCTATTTTACCGACTAAAATAAGGAGGTCTTTTATCTTCAAAATCAGTTGCCTGCTGAAAAATGTAAGCAGCCTCTAATAGCTGCCCTTCATCATATAGATTTCCAATAAGAGTAATGGATGTAGGTCGGCCTTTCTTATCCCAACCGGTAGGGATTGAGATGGCAGGATGACCTGTAAGATTCGTAATCAGCGATTGATTTTTTCCGTTGGCAGGAACAACAATAAAATCAAACTCGCTTATCATCTTGTTAAATTTTTCTATTAATAATTTTCGATGTCGATTGGCTTGCAGGTATTCAACAGCCGGAATAAATCGAGATTGGCGCAGTGAATTGGCGCGCGACTCAGGATTTTGTTCTGATAACAATCGCTCACCATGGGCGCGCACTAATTCATCAAAAAAAGCACCGGCCTCTGCCCGCAGAATTACATCAAATACAGGAAATGGATCATCCTCTGGCAATGAAATTTCTTTAAGGTTAGCGCCAAGCGTGCGCAACTTTTCTATTGTTGCTGAATCAACTTTCCCACTATATGTAGTGTCTTTGTCGAACAATTTTTTTGTGTATCCGATTTTATAGGTGCTTAAATCTGTTGGTGCATTAAAGCTAAATGAGTAATCAACCACAGCTCGGTCAGTTTCGTCAATTGGGTTTTTGCCTCTGATAACATT
>JBBSBG010000376.1:0-3455 GCA_038251495.1 Cytophagales bacterium | reverse complement strand
CTGGTGCGCTACCGCCTCCCAATCGTTGGCCTGCTAATGAATTCTTACTGGTGGGGTCGCCACCTTGAATCATAAAGTCATTAATTACCCGATGAAATAAGAGTGAATCATAAAATCCAGATTTTACTTTGGCAACAAAATTATCACGATGAAGCGGAGTTTCATTATATAGTTTCACAACCATGTCACCTTCACTTGTGATTATAAGAATATGAAAGCGTCCATCTTTTGCATCGATTTGCTTCCGGTATTTTTTTATCGCTGATGATTCTTCTTCTGTTAGTTTTCGAAATAGTTTTGGAGCGCTGCAACCCAATAAAAAGATTATAGGAGCCGAAAGTAAGAATAGCCGTTTGATCATGTTAATGCTTTAATGTGCTAATATATTAAAGCTACGTTTCACCTTTGAGCCTCGGTGCATTTTCTTTACAACTTCTGCGCTAAAACTTTAAGCGCGCAGTGTTCGTGAATACGAAGAAAATATTATGGGGTCAACATGAATCCTGAAATAACCACAACAAATGATTAGCAAATCTAAAAATCTGTATCGGGCTTTTTTATATCTAACTCAAGTATCCAGATATTCTTATAAAGAACATTGTGGCCTTCCGCTTGCAGTTTAAGTCCACCGGGTTTATTAGTTATTCCTTTGCCACCATCATTGCCACCATCCTGTCCCGAATTTGGACCTCCGAATACCTGACTAATCAACTGATTGGTGTGTGCTTTCCTGCCATTGAAATAGACCGTAACCATCGGTTTTTCCGTCAGCGTTCCATCTTTAAAGCGTGCCGCTCTAAATACAATATCATAGGCATTCCATTTGCCAATACCATTATAGGCAAAGTAAGGCGATTTACTCTCGTTAATTACCGCAGCCAATCCATGCGAAGTTGAATCACCATCTAATACTTGAATTTCGTAACGATTCTGTAAATACACACCACTGTTTCCGCCTGGTTCTGCAATTAAAAATTCAACGTGTGCCCGAAAATCACGAAACTCCTTTTTTGTCATGATATCGGCTGCGCCATACAATCCTCCGGCAGCGGCTGGGTCATTCGAGTTAACAGCCGTTCCCTTGTCATTAGGGTCGGCCACAATAAACCACTTAATAGGAAGGGTGGAAGAAAATCGAGGTCCCTTCCAATACGTCCATTTATCGTCAAGCATTTTACGGCTACCATCAAAAAATATTTCTGCGCCATTCACTGGTTTAGCACCAACACCAAGTTGAGCTTTTGATATGCCGGATGCGGCTATCAAGCAAAGCACCATAATGGAAATTCTTTTAATCTTCATAAGTAGAAAGGAATAAGTATTTAAAACTACGACCAGTTAGTTGGTTTAATATTTTTTGCCGCTCGCAGAATATCTATCCGGCTAACCTGGCCTATCAATATGCCATTTTCGACAACCGGCATCCTTCGGATTGGTGAATTAAGAAACTCTGTGGCAGCATCGACAACCGTACTATCCGGAGACATTGTTTTAACCTCACGTGTCATGTAATCAGAAACAATAGGATCGCTGTGTGGTAAATTATGATAGGCTTGATCAACTATAATTCTCAAACAGTCGCGTTCAGAAATAATACCTACCAATTTTTTATTTTGATCTAAGACGGGCGCACCCGAAATTCTTTTTTCAATCATTATATCAATTACCTCATTAATCAATTGATCCGGACGAACCGTTATCAGATTATGCTGTTGAACCATATACTTCACAATGGTTTCGTACTTAGGTTGCCCGGAAGCCAATTCCTTTTCGCTTTTAATGTCAGGTTTAAAGTTCATGATTTTTGGTTTTGGTAGATTTAGGTATAGAAATATAGGCATTCTGATAAAATATCAAAAATCTGAAATACTCAGGTGCAAGTAAATCAATCTCAAATTCGCTTTTCAGCACCAATAAGGACTGAAAACCGCAATACGGACTTACAAAAAAAGCCGGGAATATTTATTACCTTCGGTTGAAACAAATCGTTTTCGAAAATTTATTCTATACAATACCAATCAAATGATAAACTCACCTCTTGTAAAATCCAATCCAAACCTGTTGGTTTTTTTACCAATTCTCAGCACTGTTTGGTCTGATGCTATTCTTACTCCAAGTGAAATCTCTACCCTCGAAGGATTGATTGATAGCCAACATTGGCTTACCGAAGAAGAACGCAAATTTATGCAGACGCAAATTAATCCAATAAATCCACCCAAGGCCGATGATTTAATTAACTGGCGCAATGCCATTAGTCAGGTTGCCAACAGCAATCAGGATAAAACTAGTGAGTCGTTGGTGAGTTTGGGCATTCGACTTGCTGCTTTATATGGAGACGGAACGATTAGCGATACGCTACTTAAAGCTCAGCCAACCTTAGATAAGATAGAAGCTACCTTAGGTGTAATCAGTCACGAGGCGAGTTACAATTTTCGTCTGGGTCATAAGACACTAACCTCTGAGCAATCCACAAAACAAAATTTTAAGGTTAGTGAGCTTACTACAATTCTGGATGGCGACCACGCAGACATAATCAGAAAAGTAAAAGCGGTAATATCAGATCCCGAGTTTCAATATGTAAGTCCGGGCGATCTTGATTTGTATAGAACCCGTGTCTTGCAGTGGTGTAAGTTTTTAGCAAGTCAGGGCTATGGTGCAATGGCATACCCTAAAGAGTTTGGAGGAAGTGGAGACATGGCGTCTTATTTCGCCATCATGGAAACATTGAGTTACCATGATCTTAGTTTGGTTATAAAATTTGGAGTTCAATTTGGACTGTGGGGAATGAGTGTCTACTTCCTGGGAACAGAAAAGCACCATGCTAAATACATGAAAGATATTGGTACACTTGAATTGCCAGGATGTTTTGCCATGACCGAAACCAATCATGGTTCGAATGTAAAAGGTATTGAAACCACCGCTACGTATGATCATGGCTCAAAGACATTTAAAATTCACACACCAAATGAATATGCCCGCAAGGAATACATTGGCAACGCAGCCCTGCACGGCCAAATGGCCACCGTATTTGCAAAATTAATTATCGATGAAAAAGATTATGGGGTAAGCGCATTTGTTGTTCCGCTTAGAGATAAAAAAGGAAAAGTACTACCGGGTATTAAGATAAAAGACTGTGGGCGAAAGATGGGGTTGAATGGGGTTGATAATGGAGTCATCTATTTTAATCATGTAGAGATACCAAAAGAAAATATGCTTGATCGATTTTCATCGGTGAATGAGGAAGGAAAATTTGAAAGCCCTATCGCGAGCGACAATAGAAGATTTTTTACCATGCTCGGAACGTTGGTTGGTGGCCGCATTGGAATTCCACGCTCAGGCAATGCAGCATCAAAATCAGGACTTACCATTGCCATTCGTTATGGAGATCAACGCAGGCAGTTTGGTCCTGAAGGTGGAACTGAAGTTCCGATATTAAACTACAGAACACATCAACG